>JBDTXQ010000346.1:0-3573 GCA_040006115.1 Usitatibacter sp. | reverse complement strand
CGGCGGCGATTCCCACCGCCGAGCCCCCGCGCAGCGCTGCGTCTGCGGCGCCGGTGCCGGCGCCGCAGACAGCGATCCCGGTCTCCAATCTCGCCGCGCCCGCAGCGCCGGCCGCGAAGCCGCGCACCGAGGAGCCGGCGGCGCGCTCGGTCCCCGCGCGCATGGCCGCGGGCCGCGAGCTCCTCGCCGGCGACGGCGCGCGCTACGCGGTGCAGCTCATGGTGACCGACGCGAGGGAGCGCGGATACCTCGAGACGTACCTCTCGGAGGCAGGGCGCGCGCTCGGGCACGAGCGGCTCTACGTCGTGCCGGCCGGAAGCCCCGAAACTCCACGCCTGGGCGTGCTCTTCGGCAACTTCGAGGAGCGCGGCGACGCGAGCCTCGCCCTCGCCGCGCTGCCTGAAAACCTGCGGCAGTTCCGCCCCTACGTGAGGCCCCTCGAGGCCGTCCGCGAGGACGCGCGCCGCGCCCAGCGCCCATAGCCCGCGGCGGCCTTTTCCACGGCCTAATTTCACGCCGGATTGTGGGGGATTTCATTTGCCTTTCACACCCGAAAACGATATAAAGGGGGCAGGGGCGGTTCTGTCCATAAAACAAACACTTACGGAAATTCCTGCATGCGGTTTTTAGCTTCCGCGCCGTGCTTCGCGCTGGTCTTGGCGATTGCGGGCTGCGGCACGCGCCCGCTCGCGAGGCCCGAGAGCCACATCCAGGCGCCGGTCGAGGCGCCCGCGGGCACCGCGCAGATCCCTTCCACCGTGCGCGCCGTGCCGATGCCGCCGCCGCCCACGGCGCGCGCCGCGGAGATCAAGTACTCGGTCGTGGTCGCGAACCAGTCGGTGCGCGAAGTGCTCCTCGCCATGGCGCGCGAGACCAAGATCAACTTCGACATCCACCCGGGAATCGACGGCACCATCAACCTGAATGCCATCGACCAGACGCTGAAACAGATCCTCACGCGCATCACGAAGCAGGTCGACATGCGCTGGGAGACCGACGGCCAGACCATCACCGTGATGCCGGACACGCCGTTCCTGCGCATCTATCGCGTCGACTACGTGAACATGTCGCGCGATGTGAACGAGACCGTGGGCATCTCGACGCAGGTGATCTCGGGCAGCCTCGCCGGCCCGACCGGAGCCGGCGGCGGCAGCAACAATTCCACGCTCTCCATCACGACCCTCGCCAAGCATCACTTCTGGGAAACGCTCGAGAAGAACGTCCGGGACATCCTGCGCGAGACCGACAAGCAGCTTCCGGAGGGAAGCAGCGAGACCTTCGTGCAGAACCGCGGGCAGACGGCGGTGGCGTCGACTCAGGCACGCACCACCACCCAGCCGCGAAGCGGTCGCACGACCACGACCCAGAATCGCACCGCGGTGGAGGCGCCCGGGGAGACGCAGCAGACGCAGGCTACCGAATTCGTCGAGCAACGCCTCACCTTCCGCGAGGCCGCCTCCGTCGTCGTCAACGCGGAAACCGGGATCGTGATGGTCCGCGCCACCTCGCGCCAGCATGAGAAGGTGCAATCGTTCGTCGACGAAGTCACCGGCTCGTCCAAGCGCCAGGTGCTGATCGAGGCGACCATCGTCGAGGTTCTCTTGAGCGACAACTACCAGTCGGGAGTCGACTGGTCGGCGCTTGGATTGAACGGGCTGGGCTACACTTTCCGGCAGAATTTCCTGGGGCCCAGCCTGTCCCAGACGCCGTTTGCGCTCGACACGTCGTCCTTCTCGATCGCGTACAGCAACCCGAATGCCGCCGCAGGCGGAAATATCTCGAGCACCATCAAGCTGCTCGACTCCTTCGGCAAGACGCGCGTGCTATCGAGCCCGAAGCTCATGGTGCTCAACAACCAGACGGCGATGCTGAAGGTGGTGGACAACCGGGTGTACTTCACCATCAAGGCCGACACCGTCACCAACCAGACGACCTCCACGACGACGTTCACCACGACGCAGAACGTGGTCCCGATCGGCTTCATCATGAACGTGACGCCGCAGATCAGCGCGGGCGACATGGTGACCATCAACGTTCGCCCCACGGTGACACGCATCATCGACACCGTGTCCGACCCGAACCCGGCGCTCGCCGCGGCGAAGGTGATCAGCCTCATTCCGGTGACGCAGACGCGCGAAATGGAGAGCGTCCTCAAAGTGGCCAGCGGCCAGACCGCGATACTGGGCGGCCTCATGCTCGACAGTTTCGAGGGCAAGCGAGAGGGGCTCCCGCTCGCTTCGCGCATCCCGCTCTTCGGCGACCTCGTGAGCAAGCGAAACGACAAGACCGAGAAGACCGAGCTCGTGATCTTCATCCGCCCGTATGTCGTGCGCAACGCGAGCGTCGAGGAGGACCTCGCCGCGTTCCGCAAATACCTGCCTGACCGCGAGTTCTTCCGCGACACCCGCTCGCCGTTGCCATGCTTCGAGAAAGGCATGCAACGCCTCGAGGACGGGGCGCTTTCGGACGATTCCCCGTGCGTCACTCCGGTGCCGGTGGTGCCGCCGCCCGGGAAAGGAACCTCGTGAGCCTGTTGCTCGACGCGCTGAAGCGCGCGGAGCAGGAGAAGCTCTCCAAGCAGGGCGAGCCCGAGCGGGCCCGCGAGCCGCGCGACAGCGCCATGCCGGCGAGCGCGCCCGCCTCCGCGAAGAGCCTCGAGCTCGCGCCGATCAACTCGCCCTCCGCGGGCGCGCCGCCGCCGTCGGCCGCCGAGCGCGCGCGCCACGACGCCGCCACCGCCAAGACCGTGTTCCAGGCGAAGGATGCGCCCGCCGCGCAGCGCTCGAAGCGCGGGCTCATCCTCGCCATCGCCCTCGCCGGGGTCGTCATCGTGGTCGCCGCGGCGGGGATCTACGTGTGGCTCTCGGTCCAGTCCTTCACGCCGCGCGCCACGGCGAGCTCGCGCCCGCGGACTACGCAGGCCGCGCTTCCGCCGCCCGCCGGGAGCGAGCCCGCGCCGAACCCGCCCAAGATGATGGGGACGATCCTGCTGCCGCCCCCGCTGCAGCCCACCGCGGCGATCCAGCCGCCGCCGGTGCACGAGCCGAGGAGGGAAGCCCCCGCGCACGCGCGCCGCGCGCCGCGCGAGCTCGTCGCCGACCTGCTGCGCGACGCGCCACCTCGCTCGTCGCAGCCGCCCCTGAGGCTCGCGCCCGCAACGCAGAGCCAGGGCGTGCCGGCCGCGGTGGCCGCGGGCTACGAGAGCCTGCGCAATGGAGACACCGCCGCGGCGCGGCGCAGCTACGCCGCCGCGCTCGCGTCCGACCCCTCCAACCTCGACGCGCTTCTCGGCGCGGCGGCCGTCGAGGCGCGCACCGGCAACCGCATGCTCGCCGCGGGCCACTACCGCCGCGCGCTCGACATCGACCCGCGCAACGCCACCGCGATCGCGGGCCTCGCCTCGATCACCGAATTCGGGCAGCCCGAGGGCCTCGAGTCGCAGCTGCGCGGGGAAGTCGCGCGCAACCCGCAAAGCCCGCAGCTGCACTTCACGCTCGGCAACCTGTACGCGACGCAGTCGCGCTGGAACGACGCGCAGGTCGAGTTCTTCGAGGCGCACCGCTTCGATCCGGC
>JBDTXQ010000345.1:0-3574 GCA_040006115.1 Usitatibacter sp. | reverse complement strand
AGATCGAGCTGGTGCGCGCCTACCTGAACATCCTGCAGATGCGCATGGGCAAGCGACTCGCCTTCGAGATCGACGTGCCGCCGGAATTCATGGACGCGCCCTTCCCGCCGCTCATGCTTCCCTCCCTCGTCGAGAACGCGATCAAGCACGGCCTCGAGCCGCAGCGCGAGGGCGGCACCGTCACCATCCGCGCCTCGTCGAACGGCACGCTGCGCGTGAGCGTGATCGACAGCGGCCGCGGATTCGCCGAGACCCTGGGCGCTGGCGTGGGCCTCACCAACATTCGCGAGCGCCTCGCGGCGCTCTACGGCGACGCCGGCAAGCTCACTCTCGTGGCACACGAGCCCCGGGGCGTGGAGGCGACGATCGAGGTGCCGCGCGAAGGCACGCGCCCCAAGCTGGGATCGGGCCCGATCCCCTTGGGCGCCGAGCCCGCCGTGGCGATGCCCGCCGCGCCGCAGACGGCGAGCGCGAAGACCCTCGCCGTCATGGGGTCGGCGGAGCGCGCCTGGAGGAAGGGCCTTTCCTTCGCTTTCATCGTGTTGGTGGTGCTCGCCGCGGTGTTCGCCGGCCTGGGCATCGTCGGGGTGGCCACGGGCGTGCTGCCGGTGCATATCGGCGATGACACCGTGGGCGGAGCCACGGGCGCCCTCATCGGGACTGCAGGGATCGCCGCGGCCTTCGCCGTGGTGGTGCTCGCGCTCGCGATCGTGCTCGCCGTGGTCTACGGGCTGGGCTTCCTCTTCGTCGGCCTCGCGATCTTCATCCCGCTGGTGATGCTGATCTCGCTCGTCCCGACCGCCGCGCCGTTCGTCCTCGTCGGGCTCGGCATCTGGTGGCTGGTGAGGCGCAGCAGGCGCAAGGCTGCGGCCGCCGCCGCCGACACGAAGGCATAATCGCGGCATGCCGACCGCGATCGTCGCCGAGGACGAGGGCATCCTCCGCGCGCAACTCGAAGGGAAACTGAAAAAGCTATGGCCCGAGCTCGACATCATTGCCTCCGTCGAGGACGGCGCCGCGGCCCTCGAGGCGCTCGAGGACCGCGCGGCAGACTTCATGTTCCTCGACATCCAGATGCCCGAGATGACAGGCGTCGAAGTGGCGCGCCACGTCGCCGGCCGCAGCCACGTCGTGTTCGTCACCGCTTACGACCAGTACGCGATCCAGGCCTTCGAGACGGGCGCGGTCGACTACATCCTGAAGCCCGCCACCGACGAGCGCCTCGCCGTCACGATCGAGCGGCTGAAGGCGAAGCTCGCCTCGCCGCCCGCGGACCTGAACGCGGTGCTCGCGAAGATTGGCGAGCAGCTCGGCGGGCGCAAGGAGAAGCTGCAGTGGATCAAGGCGACGCAGGGCCAGAACCTGCGCCTCATCCCGGTGGCCGACGTGCTCTTTTTCCAGTCCGACGAGAAGTACACGCGCGTCGTGACCGCCGACAGCGAGACGCTCATCAAGACCCCGATCCGCGAGCTCGTCGACGGCCTCGACCCCGGGGTCTTCTGGCAGATCCACCGCTCGACCCTGGTGAACGTGGGTGCCATCGCCTCCGTCACCCGCGACTTCCGCGGCCAGGCTCACGTCAAGGTCAAGGGCAAGGACGAGTCCCTCGTGGTGTCGCGGATCTACTCGCACCTGTTCAAGCAGATGTGAGAAGTAGCGTCGGGCACGAGGACTTGGTCGCAGAAAAGTCGTACCTGACACCACTTTTCCGTCGGTTGGTCGGCAGGGGCCGGTCGCGGGCCCCATTCCGGTACGCTTCGGCACCATGGTCGCCCCATCCCCAAGCCGATTCTCCACGTGGCGGAAGCGCGTGTCGGCGGAAGAATGCGCCGACGCGAACTTCCTCGACGCCCAGCTGAAACGCAGCTGGAAGGCGTGGCTCCTCGCCTACCTGGTGATTGCGACGCTCGGCACTCTCGTCCTCGCGGTCGTCGAGGGGAAGATCGGCTGGGCGCGCTCGATCATTGTCGCCAACCTCCTCGCCGTGGGGATCGTCGGGGTCATCGCCTCGGCGTGGTACGGGCATCGCAAGTTCACGGGGCCCAAGGCGCGCAGCGCCTACGGCGCCTTCCTGCTCACCATGTTCGCAGGCGGGCTGGTGGGAGCGATCTTCGCGTCGTTCGACGTCGGCAAGCCGCTCACCGGAATGAGCGCGCAGAAGGCGGGCGAGGTCTTCGGGCTGGTCGCCGCGCTGGCGGCGGTGCTGGTGGTGGTGATCGCGGTCATCGCGTTCCTGCGCGGGCGTGAAGCGGCGCAGCGCGTGGCGCTTCTCCAGGCGGAGGCCGACCGCGAGAAGCTCACGCGGCAGGGAGTGCAGGCGGAGCTGAAGCTGCTGCAGGCGCAGGTCGAGCCGCATTTCCTCTTCAACACGCTCGCCAACCTGCGCTTCCTCGTGCAGACGCGCTCGCCCCACGCCCTCGAGATGCTCGATCACCTGATTCTTTACCTGCGCACCGCATTGCCGGAGTTCCGCGCGGAAAGCTCGACCCTCGGGCGCGAGATCGAGCTCGCGCGCGCCTATCTCGAGATCATGAGGATCCGCATGGGCGGGGCGCTGGAAATATCGACCGAGGCGCCCGACGAGCTCGCCGCGGTCGCCTTTCCGCCGCTCGTGCTGATGACGCTGGTCGAGAATGCGATCAAGCACGGCGTGGCGCCCGTGGGAAGCGGGCGCGTGAGCGTGCATGCGTCCGCGCGGGATGCGCGCCTGCGCGTGACGGTGGAGGACGACGGGCGTGGTTTGGTCGAGCCGATCGGGCAAGGAGTGGGACTCGGCAACGTGCGCGAGCGGCTGCGCGCGCTCTACGGCGAATCGGCGCGGCTCGATCTCATCGGCGGCGCGGGGGGCGGCACCATCGCCGCCGTCGAGGTGCCGCTGTGACGGCGCCCACCGCGGTCATCGCCGACGACGAGCCGTTGCTGCGCGCATCCCTTGCCGCCGCGCTCGCCGAGGCGTGGCCCGAGCTTGGCATCGTCGGCGAGGCGTCCAACGGGCAGGACGCGGTGCACGCAGTGCGCGAGCATCGCCCGGACTTCACCTTCCTCGATATCGAGATGCCGCTCATGAACGGTTTGGAGGCCGCGCGCGAAATGCGCGACCTGACGCAGGTCGTGTTCGTGACCGCCTACGACCGCTACGCGATCGATGCCTTCGAGCGCGGCGCGGTCGATTACGTGCTGAAGCCGGCGGCCCCGGCGCGCCTCGCCGAGACGGTGCGCCGCCTGCGCGCGCGCATCGCCGCGCCCGCGCCCGCGATGGAGGCGCTGGTGGAGGAGCTCGCGCGGCGCATCGCCCCCGGCGCGGGGCGCCTGCAGTGGCTGCAGGTTTCCCTCGGCAGCACGCTCAAGCTGATCAACGTGGACGACGTGCTGTATTTCCGCGGCGACACCAAGTACACGCGCGTCGTCACCGCTGGCGGCGACGCGCTGGTGAAAAAGACGCTGCGCGAGCTCATCGCCGAGCTCGACCCGCGCCACTTCTGGCAGGTCCACCGTGGCACCATCGTCAACATCCGCGCCGTCGCCTCGGTCGCCTCCGACGGTGACGGCAAGCGCGAGATCACGCTGCGCGAGC
>JBDTXQ010000344.1:0-3586 GCA_040006115.1 Usitatibacter sp. | reverse complement strand
TCCTGCGGTGGCGGGAATGCCGCTCTCGACGCTCTGCAACCAGTGGTACCCGCCGAACGCCGCGCCGAACGCCGCGAGCAGGAATCCCGCGACCATCTGCACCGTCCCGGCGTTGAAGTCGCGCAGGAAGTAGCAATAGAAAAGGCGCTTCACCGCGCGCACCAGGTAGCGCCCGGGAAAGGTCGCGGCCGCATGGCTCACGCGCAGGTGGCTCTTCTCCTCCCCGTAACGGGCCGGCATCGGCACGTCGGCCACCACCGCGCGCAGCGTCGCGAGGCGGAACAGCATGTCGCTCTCGAAGAAATAGTCGCGTGCGACCTTGTCGAGCGGCAGGGCGCGGCACACGGCGGCGTGCAGCGCGGTGAAGCCGTTGGCGGGATCGACCACGTCCCAGTAGCCGCTCGAGACCTTGTTCACCAGGGAGAGGAGCGAGTTGCCGATGAGGCGCACCGTGGGCATCGCGCTCACGTCGTCCAGGTTGAAGAAGCGGTTGCCCTTGGCGTAATCGGCGCGGCCCTCGAGGATCGGGCGCACCAGCGCGGGGATGCGCGCCGGATCCATCTGGCCGTCGCCGTCCAGCTTCACGAGGATCTCCATGCCGTCGGCCATCGCCGCGGCGTAGCCGCGCAGGGTGGCTCCGCCCACGCCGAGGTTCGTCTCATTGACGAGCACTCGCACGCGCGGGTCGGACGAACTCGCCGTCACGTGCTGGCCGGTATTTTCCGGGCACGCGTCGTCGACCACGTAGATCGCCGCCACCTCGGGGCCGATGGCGCCGAGCACGCCCAGGATGTGGCGGCGCACGCCGTAGCAGGGAACGACGACCGCGATGCGCGGCAGGCGCACGCGGCTCATCGATTGCGCCTCAGCGCCAGGACGCGACCGCCACGCCGGCGGCGATGAGGACGCCGCCCGCGATGTTGCGCCAGTCGATGGGCTCGTTGAGGATCCAGACCCCGAGGATCGGGACGATCACGAAGGCGAGGCTCACGAACGGGTACGCCACGTTGAGGGGCAGCGTCTTCAGCAGCCACACCCAGAGGAGCGTGGCCGAGCCGTACACCACGAGCGCCACGAGGAGATAGCCGTTCAGGAGGCTCCACGGGAATTCCCCGGTCCCCGCCACGGCGGCGCGCGCGGCGAGCTTGAAGAGGATCTGCCCCGCGGAGATCGCGAAAACGCAGGTAAGGGTCAGGGCGAAGAGCGTCGCGTTCATGGGGCCCGGGCACGTTCGAGGAAGCGGTCGCGGTAGAAGATCTCGCGCCGCGGCGCGATGACCGCCATTGTGCCTATTTCGGCGCTCGCGGGGGAAGCGCAGTCGAGATCGAGGCGCACCGTGCCCGCGCGGTCGAGGGCGAGGGGCAGCGTGCTGCCGAGGGTGATTCGCCGCCCCCCATCGCCGGGCGCGAGCAGCACCCGCACGCTGCGCCCCGCGGCGAACCGCTCCTCGCCGGCGTTTCTGAACCGCACGGTCATGGCGTGGCAGCCTCGCCCTTTCGCTGCTCCGGAGACGGCGAGATCCACCTGCAGCAACGACAGATCCCATGGCGGCGTGCGCGGATCCTTGTCGATCGCGATGTCGATGGGCGCCGCACCCGGGCCCACGGCGAAGGTGGCGCCCACGTCGCGCAGCCACATCACCTCGTGCGGAATGCGATCGGGTTTCGGGCTCAAGGGCCCCGCGCACGCGGCGTCGGCGAGCCCGAGGCCGATGGCGAGCGTTGTCGCGGCGAGCGCCACCGCGGCGACTCGCGCGTTGCGCGCCGCCTCCGCGATGCCGATCGCCGCGAGGAGCGTCAACGGCACGTCGATCGCGCCCACGCTGTAGCGGTGGTTGTAGAAGACCGGGGCATGCACGGCAACCATGTACGCAACGAGGATCGCGAGCGCCGCGACGACGATGGACTTGCGCCGCAGCGCCACGGCGACAGCGGCGAGGACCACGAGGGCGATCCGCCACGAGCGCAGCCATGCGAGCGGCTCGCCGGACGATTCCGCCGAAGACACGAAGAGGAACGCGACGGTCTTCCTCACGAGCATCTCCGCCACCACCGCGGGCGGCGTATCGGCGAGCTCTGTGAGCGCGATCGCGCGGAGCCTCCCGTCCGCGTGGATCGAGAGGTGGCTGGTGCTGTCCTGCGCGAGGCCCGAGTCGTAGTTCATGCCGAAGTACGCGGGCTCGAACCCGTCCACCAGCGGGTTCACGCCGAAGTAGAGCGCGGCGCCCGCGCCGGTGGCGATCGCGGCGATGCCGAAGGCGACGGCGTTGCGCGCGATCCATGCGACGGTGAGGGCGAGCGCGACCGCGTGCATCACGACGAGCTTTCCGCGCGCGGGCGGCGCGGCGACCTTCGTGAACGCGAGCACCGCCACCATCAGCGGCGCGAAATACATCGCCGCGGGCCGCGTAAGGGTCGCGAGGCCGAGGGCGACTGCGCCCGCGATCGCCCATCTCATGCCGCGGCCGCTCGCCACCAGGGCGAGGCTCGCCATCCACAGCCCGATGAGCACGAAGTACGGCGGCTCGGTGAGCACATCGGCGATGTAGGGCCTCAATGTCGGCGAGAGCGCGAAGAGGAACACCGCGGCGATTCCCGCCGCGCGCGAATGCCCGACGCGAAGCGCGACGAAGGCGAGCGCGATCGAGGCGCAGTAGAGGGCAACATTGGCCCATCGCACCACGGTCTCGCTCGCGCCCAGCAGCGCCGGGTAGAGGTACGCGAGCGGCGCGGTGACGAGCGATTCGGGCCGCTGCAGGAACGCCCAGCCCTCCGCGAGCACGGCGCGCGCCATCGGCAGGTAGACGTGCAGGCCGTCGAAGCCGATCGGCTGGCGCAGGCGTGGAGCGATCAGGCACGCGGCGGCGGCGATGGCCGCGGCGACCGCGATGAAGTCGCCGCGCCTCGCGATCGTGGCCAACGAGTTGCCTATGCGGCCTGCCGCGCAGCGGCGATCGGGATCCATCCGTCGTGGATCCCGTGGCATGCGACTTCGGCGCCCTCGAACGCCAGCAGCTCCGGGCGCACCTCGCGGCACTTGTCGCGCGCGTACGGGCAGCGCGGGTTGAAGGCGCAGCCGCTCGGCGGGTCGAGCGGGTTGGGCACTTCCCCCGCCACCGGCGTGCGCGCCTTGCCGGACATGGTGATGTCGGGGATCGCGCTCTGCAGCATCTGCGTGTACGGGTGCAGCGGGCGGGCGAAGAGCGTCTTCGTGTCAGCGATTTCGACGATGCGTCCCAGGTACATCACGCCGACCCGCGTCGAGATATGCGAGACCACCGCGAGGTTGTGCGAGATAAAGAGGTAGGTGAGGCCGTGCTCGCGCTGCAGGTCCTTCATCAGGTTCAGGATCTGCGCCTGCACCGAGACGTCGAGCGCGCTGGTGGGCTCGTCGCATACCAGGAACTCCGGGTTCGACGAAAGCGCGCGCGCGATCGAGATGCGCTGGCGCTGACCGCCGGAGAACTCGTGCGGATATTTGTCGCCGTCGAGCGGCGAGAGGCCCACGTCGCTGAGGAGCTCGCCCACGCGCCTGTGGAGCTGCGCGGGGTCCTGGATGAGCTTGTGCGAGCGGATCGGCTCGGCGA
>JBDTXQ010000343.1:0-3587 GCA_040006115.1 Usitatibacter sp. | reverse complement strand
TCGGCCCCGACGCGCTGTACGGCCTGCGCGGCCGCAAGGTGTCGTACATCGCGCAGAGCGCCGCCGCGGCGTTCAATCCGATGAAGACCATCATGGAACAGGTGGTCGAGGGCGCGATCATCCACGGAACAATGACGCGCTCCGCGGCCGAGGCGAAAGCCGTCGAGCTCTTCACCGCGCTCGCGCTCCCGGATCCTGCGACCATCGGCGCGCGTTACCCGCACCAGGTCTCCGGCGGCCAGCTGCAGCGCCTGATGGCGGCTATGGCGCTCATCACCGAGCCTGAGCTGGTGGTGCTGGACGAGCCCACCACGGCGCTTGACGTCACCACGCAGATCGAAGTGCTGCGCGCCTTCAAGAAAGTGGTGCGCGAGCGCGGCGCGACCGCGGTGTACGTGTCGCACGACCTCGCCGTGGTGGTGCAGATGGCCGACCAGATCCTGGTGCTCTCCGACGGTGAGATGCGCGAGGTTGGTCCGACCGAGGACATCCTGGTGCGGCCGCATCACGCGTACACGCGCAGCCTGCTGGCGGCCGCCGCGCCGCAACGGCGGGTCGACGACACGGCCGCGCAAGCCACCCCGCTCCTCGAGATCCGCGGGCTCGTTGCCGGCTACGGCCGCGTGGACGCGAGCGGCATGCCGGAGAAGCGCATCCTCGACGACATCGACCTCAACATCGCGCGCGGCCGCACCGTGGGCGTGATCGGGGAGTCGGGCTGCGGCAAGACCACGCTCGCGCGGGTGGTGGCCGGTCTCGTACCGGCAGCGCGCGGCACCGTGCTCTTCGACGGGAAGCCGCTGCCGACGAACTTGAAGGAGCGCACGCGTGAGCAGTTCCGGCGCATCCAGATCGTCTTCCAGAACGCCGACACCGTCCTGAATCCCGCGCACACCATCGAGCGCATCCTCGCGCGGCCGCTCGCCTTCTATCACGGCATGCGCGGGGAGGAAGCTCGCAGGCGCATCGTGGAGTTGCTCGACCTCGTGAAAATGCCCGCGGCGCTCGCGGCGCGACGGCCGGCCGAGCTGTCGGGCGGGCAGAAGCAGCGCGTGAACCTCGCGCGCGCGCTCGCCGCGAAGCCTGATCTCATCCTCTGCGACGAGGTGACCTCGGCGCTGGATACCGTCGTCGGCGCCGCGGTGCTGGATCTCCTCGCGGAGCTGCGCCGCGAACTGGGCGTCTCGTACATGTTCATCAGCCACGACATCTCCACCGTGCGCGCGGTGTGCGACGAAGTCGTGGTGCTGTATTCGGGATGCAAGGTCGATGCGGGGAGCCGCAAGGCGCTCGCCGCGCCGCCGTTCCATCCCTACGCGGATCTACTCATCTCGTCGGTTCCCGAGTTGCGCACCGGTTGGCTGGACGGACTGCCCGCACGCCTCGCGGTAGAAACCCCGGGGCCGGGCGCGGACAAGCCCCCACCGGGTCTGTGCACATTCCTCGACCGCTGCGCGGTGCGCATCGCCGGTGTCTGCGATCGCGAAGCGCCGCCGCGACGCGATCTTGGCAGCGGCAAGGAAATCCTCTGCCATCATACGAGCGCGGAACTCGAGCGCCTGCAGACGGCCAAGCCTTAACGCACCAAATCCCGGTAGCGATACCAGGCGCCGACGATCGGCAGGAACCAGGGCCTGCCGAAGTAGCCGGGGATCGCGGGCCAGTCGAAATCGCGCCACGGATTGAGGTTCGCCTTGCCGTCGAGCACCTCGGCCATGATCGCCCCCATGTAAGTCGCCATGTGAGTGCCATGGCCGCTGTAGCCCATCGAGTAGAAGAGGCCCTCGTGCTCGCCGGCGCGCGGCAGCCGGTCGCGGGTCATGTCGACGATGCCGCCCCAGCAATAGTCGATGCGGACATCGGCCAGCTCCGGGAACACATCGACCAGGGCACGGCGCAGGATCGCGCCGCTCTTCCGGTCCGACCCCGGATCGGTCGACGACGTGAAACGTGCGCGTCCACCGAAGAGCAGGCGATCGTCCGGCGACACGCGGAAGTAGTTGACGAGGTTCTTGGTGTCGGTCGTATTGCGCCGGCGTGGCGTCAGCTCGTCGAGGAGCGCGACCGGCAGCGGCTCGGTGGCGATGATGAAAGCGCCCACCGGGACGATGCGCCGCCGGAACCAGGCGAGGGGACCGACGGCGCAGGTACCGGTGGCGAGCAGCACCTGGCGCGCGCGCACGCTGCCCGTCGGAGTCCGCAGCTCGTGGCCCTGGCCCGAGAGGCGGCGAATGCCGACCACCGGATTGTTTTCGTGGATGAGCGCCCCGCGCCGCGCCGCGGCCTCGGCAAGGCCTTGGCCGTACTCGCCCATATGCATGCCGGCGCCCTTCTCGAAGACAAGCCCACCGAAGTAGCGATCGGACCCGATTTCGGCCCGCAGCGCCGCGCGCGGAACCATGCGCGTCTCGGGATCGACCTCCGCGGCCAACAAGGCCTGCGAGCGCGCGAGCTTGTCGTAGTGCTCGGGCTTCGCCGCGAGCTTGAGCTTGCCCACGCGCTTGAAGTGGCAGTCGATTCCCTCTTCCGAGATGATCGCCTCGACCTTGTCGACGCCTGCATCGAAGGCGCGGTAGATCATGTTGGCGCGCTCGCGCCCGAGCTTCGTCGAGAGGGCGTAATAGTCCTGTGCGAAGCCGTTGTTGCACATGCCGCCGTTGCGTCCCGAGGCGGCGTTGGCGACGAGGCCGGCATCGAGCACCACGACCTTGGCACCTTTCTTCACCAGCGCGAGCGCCGCCGAGAGCCCGGTGAAACCCGCGCCTACGATGGCGACGTCCGCGTCACCCTGCGGGGGTCCTTGCGCGCCGGCGCTGAAGGGTGGCGCAGTGTCGAGCCAATACGACTTGAGTTTCACGTCATCACCGCGCAGAGCGTGGCGTCCGGAGAGCGGACCGGTGGATCGCCCCGCACCATCGAGACGACGCGTTCGATGTCACGCTGCCCATTGCCATCCTTTAGCGCGTCGGCTCTCCCGGTCCATTGCGAGATTAGACGCGGAAGCGCAGCGAGGTGCTTGTGTTCTTGCCCGTGGAACTCGCCGATTCTGCCATTGCGGAGAGGATCGCAAAATAAAATGCTGAGCCGAGGTCATCCCGGCGTTATCGGGCGCGCACCGCCGGGGTTGCCGATGGCATTTTCCTGCGCGCCCTCGACCGCCACACGATCAGGCCGGTGACGAGCGAGAACAGCGGGACGCAACCCGCCACCACGAGAAGAAGGCGATAGGGCGTGCCGACAAGCGTCCCGGTGTGCAGCGGCAAGACCCACTCGAACATCGCACCGCCCGGCGGAAGATCCGCGAGCGGGCTCACGCGCAGCACGGTCGCGGAAGCGGCATCGACGTAGATGCGGTTCATGCCGTGCGTCTCGTTGTTCGTTGCGAGGCGCTTCCTCACGACCACGGGCGCGTTGCCGCCGCGGATGGCGATGCGGCTCACGAAGCCACCGGGAAAGGCGCGCTCGGCCGCGGCGACGATCTCGTCCAGCGGCCTTCCCGATGCGAGGGCGTTCGACGTCGCCGCGGGAATTTGCGGCCCGTCCCTGCCCGCCATGCGGTTCACCAGCGCCGGCGACGCCTCGTCGAA
>JBDTXQ010000342.1:0-3593 GCA_040006115.1 Usitatibacter sp. | reverse complement strand
AGCTCGCCGCGCTCGCGGCGCTGATGCCGATCGTGGCGGGCATCGGCGGCAATTCGGGAAACCAGACCACGACGCTAATCGTTCGCGCGCTCGCGCTCGGCCAGGTGAGCACGCAGAACGCGCGGCGCCTGCTCATGAAGGAGCTCGGCATCAGTGCGCTGAACGGGGTGATCTGGGGGGGCGTTCTCGGCATCGCCGCGTGGCTGCTCTACCGCAACGTGGCGTTGGGCGGCGTGATGGCGCTCGCCATGCTGCTGAACCTGGTGGTCGCCGCGCTCGCCGGCATCTTCATCCCGCTGGCCATGGAGCGCTTCGGGCGGGATCCGGCGGTCGGCTCGAGCGTCTTCCTCACGTTCGTCACCGACAGCATGGGGTTCTTCATCTTCCTCGGACTCGCGACCGTCTTCCTCCTGTAGCGATGCGCCAGTTCATCGTGCCGGCCGCCCTCCCCGATGGCGCCGATCCGGTGGGCGGCGCGCAAATTCGTGCTCGCCCGGTGATGGAATCCTGGCCCCTGGGTCGGGACTAGGAAGAGCGGGGGAGATTTCACCCGCTTGCGAGGCGCTACCCGGCCGTGTTGCTTGCCGCGGTGCGGCGACCGGTCGGGTCGCGCCTCGTATTCGGGTCCAGCCGTTGCGCTTTCGAGTGCCTGGGGCCCTCTACTAGCTCATCGGCTTGATCAGCGGCGTGATGACCGGGGTGACCGCGGGAGCCATCGTCGGCTTCATCGGGGCCATCGAACTCATCGCGGGCTTTCGCTTCGCCGCTTTCCTCTTGGCTGGCTTCTTCTTGGCCGCCTTGCGGGCCGGCCTTTTCTTCGCAGCCTTCTTTGAAGACTTCTTCCTCGAAGCCTTCTTTGAAGATTTCTTCTTAGAAGCCTTCTTCTTTGAAGATTTCTTCTTTGAAGCCTTCTTCTTTGAGGATTTCTTCTTTGCTACGCGCTTCTTAGATGATTTCTTCTTCGCTTTTTTGGCTTTTTTGGTGGATTTTTTCTTCGCGGCTTTTTTCTTCGCTGCCATGGTGTATTCCTTTCAATGTTGACCGATTGTCTGACGTGCGGTCCGCCCGGGTGGGTGGTTTGTCGCACTACCAAGCGTTCGGATTCGCATCGAACAAGTTGGTGAGGCGATTCTATGCGCAATGCCGCAGAAACCGCTCATGTCAAGCATGACTATTTGATCCGACTCGCAGCGATTTGGTATCGGGTCGCTACCAATAGCGCGCACATCGCGCGATTTATCGCTCCGCGGCCGCCGAGAGGCGCTTTTCGAGTGCGAACAGCGACTCGACGCTCTCGCGTGCCCGCACTTCGAGCGCGCGGCCGGCGTCGACGAGCACCTCGGAAGGACGCGGGCGCGAGTTGTAGTTCGAGGCCATCGCCATTCCGTACGCGCCGGCGGCGAGGATCGCGAGGAGGTCCCCCGCCTCGATGGCGAGGTCGCGGTCGATGCCGAGAATGTCGGCGGATTCGCACACCGGGCCCACCACGTCGAAGCGCCGCGGCGCGATCTCGCCGCGCTCGCTCACCGCGACGATTTCGTGATACGCGTTGTAGAGGGCCGGGCGCATGAGCTCGCTCATGGAAGCGTCGACCACGGCGAAGCGCTTCGCCTTGTCGAGCTTCAGGTACTCCACGCGGGTGAGGAGGACGCCCGCGGGGCCGACGATGGCGCGGCCGGGCTCAAGCATCACCTGGAAGCCGCGTCCGGCGAGCCGCGCCGCGAGCGCGCGGCAATGCGCCCCGATGTCGAGCGTCGCCTCGTCGCGGTAGCGGATGCCGAAGCCGCCGCCCAGGTCGAGATGCTCGGGCTTCACGCCGTGCGCGGCGAGCGCCTCGGCCAACTCGAGCACGCGCTCGAGCGCCGCGTCGAGCGGGCCCGGCTCGAGGATCTGCGAGCCGATGTGGCAACCGATGCCGATCACCTGCAGATGGGGAAGGCAGGCCGCGTGCCGGTAGGCAGCGAGCGCGCGAGAGTGCGGGATGCCGAACTTGTTGCCCGCCATGCCGGTAGAAATGTACGGGTGGGTACGTGCATCGACGTCCGGGTTGATGCGAAGCGAGACAGGAGCGCGGCGGCCCATGGCGCCGGCGACCTCGTCCAGGCGCTCGAGCTCCGGCTCGCTCTCCACGTTGAAGCAGCGGATGCCGGCGGCCAGCCCCGCGCGCATCTCCGCCTCCGACTTGCCCACGCCGGAGAAGATCACGCGATCGGCGCGCCCGCCGGCGGCGAGCACGCGCGCGAGCTCGCCGCCGGAGACGATGTCGAAGCCCGCGCCCAGGCGCTGCAGGACGTCGAGGATCGCGAGGTTGGAATTGGCCTTCACCGCGTAGCAGACCAGGTGATCGAGACCCGCGAGGCCTTCGTCGAACTCGCGATAGGCTGCCTCGATCGCGGCGCGCGAGTAGACGTAGCAGGGCGTGCCGAAGCGCTTCGCGATTTGCGCCAGCCCGACTCCGTCGAGCGAGAGCTCGCCGGCGGTGCGCGCGAGCGGGTTCATGGAGCCGACGGCGTTCCGGGCGGCGGCGCCGGAGCGACCGGCGCGTTGGGCGCCGCGGGCGGCTCCGGAAGCTTCAACGGCCCCTTCTGCCCGCACGCGGCGAGCGCCGCTGCGATGGAAGCGAGTGCGAGGGCGCGTATCATGCCGGTCATTATGACGGAATCGGAATTCCATCGCGTCGTCGACGCCGTGCTCGCGCGCATCGAAGCGTCGGTCGAGAACGCGGACGCGCTCGACGTGGATCTCGAGTCGGGCATCCTCACCATCACGTGCCGCGACGCGAGCCGCGTGATCGTGAACCGGCAGACGCCCAACCGCGAGATCTGGGTGGCGGCGCGCTCTGGAGGCTTCCACTTCATCTCGCGCGAAGGCGCGTGGCACGACACGCGCTCCGGCGAGGAGCTGTTCGCCTGCCTTGCGCGCATCCTCGCGTCGCAAGCGGGCGCGAGCGTCGACTGGAAGTGACGCGCGAGCGCCAAAAGCGCCGCAAAACGCCGCAAAAGAGCGTCTTCCCCGAGTTAGTTTCGACCCGACACGATAAATAGGTGCCGCGAAAGCTTGACAATTTCGTGTCGAGCCGATACTAATACGGCAATGCGGACGTTTCCGCGACGCAGGAGCGCATGGACAAGAACCCCCTCGTCCTCCTCGAGCTCGTCGAAAGGCTCGGGAACCTGATGCGCACGGAGCTGCGCAAGTCCGGCGCCGACGAGTCGCTTCAGCCGGTGCACTTGCAAGGTCTCATCTATATTGGCAATGCGAACCGCTACTCGAACACCCCGCAGGCGCTCGCAGACTACCTCGGCCTCACCAAGGGCACGGTCTCGCAGACCCTCCTCCTCCTCGACCGCCGCGGGCTGATCGAGCGCTTCGAGGACGACATCGACCGGCGCGTCGTGCGCCTGAGGCTCTCGTCGGCGGGCGAGCGGCTCCTCTCCGAGACCCAGCCCGCTCTCGCGTGGCAGAACGCCACGCGCAACATCAGCCCGAACCGGATCCGCAACGCCACCTCCGCGCTGCGCGAGGCGCTCATGACCCTGCAGGATCACCGCCGAGCCCGGCCGGTCCAGGTCGTCGACGGCCAGCCCGACCGC
>JBDTXQ010000341.1:0-3601 GCA_040006115.1 Usitatibacter sp. | reverse complement strand
TCGTGCTCGGCATCCTCTACGAGAGCCTCGTGCACCCGATCACGATCCTCTCGACGCTGCCCTCGGCGGGGGTGGGCGCGCTCCTCGCCCTGAAGCTCTTCAACACCGAGTTCTCGCTGATCGCGCTGATCGGGGTGATCCTGCTGATCGGTATCGTGAAGAAGAACGCGATCCTCATGATCGACTTCGCCCTCGAGACCGAGAGGAAGGGCGTCAAGGGCCCGAAGGACGCCATCTACGAGGCCGCGCTGCTGCGCTTCCGCCCGATCATGATGACGACCATGGCGGCGATGCTGGGCGCCATCCCGCTCGCGCTGGGCAGCGGCGACGGCGCCGAGCTGCGCCGCCCCCTGGGGATCTCGATCGTGGGCGGGCTCCTGGTGAGCCAGCTCCTCACGCTCTACACGACGCCGGTGATCTATCTGTACCTCGACCGCCTGCGCCTCTGGGCTCGCGGTGAGCGCCGCCCCGCTGCCCAGCTTGCTTCTCAAGCCGGGGATTGAATCATTTTGGAACGCAGATGAACGCAGATGAGATGAGAGTGAAATTTGCCCGACGCCATTCCATATCCGCGGCAATCTGCGCGCCTTTGTCTGCGTTCATCTGCGTTTCCAAAGCCGTAGTTCTGTCGATTGCGTTAGCCAGTTGCGCGATCGGGCCGAATTATTCGAAGCCGGAAGCCATCGTCCCCGACCAATGGAAGGAAGCGGGCGACTGGGTGGTGGCGCAGCCGAAGGACGCGGCGCCGAAAGGCAAGTGGTGGGACGCCTTCAGCGACCCGGTGCTCGACTCCCTCGAGGAGCAGGTGAGCGTCACCAACCAGTCGCTCGCCGCCGCGGAAGCACGCTATCGCCAGGCGCGCGCGGCGGTGGCCTCCGCGCGCTCCGGAATGTTTCCCACGGTGGGCGCGAACGCGGGGGCGAGCCGCGCGCGCGGCATCGGCAATCGCTACAGTGTCTCGCTCGACGCGCGGTGGGAGATCGATTTGTGGGGCCGGGTGCGCCGCCTCGTGGAAGCGGTGCGCGCGGGCGAGGAAGCGAGCGCCGCGGACCTCGAGGGCGTGCGGCTATCCCTGCAGGCGGAGCTCGCCACCAACTACTTCCAGCTTCGGGTGACCGACGTGCAGCGCGACCTCCTCGCCGACACGGTGAAGGCCTTCGAGTCGTCGTACAAGGTCACGCAGAACCGCTACAAGGCGGGCGTCGCCGCCAAGGTCGACGTGGTCCAGGCGGAATCACAGCTGCTCAGCACGCAAGCGCAGGCCCTCGACCTCGAGGCCACGCGCGCGACGCTCGAGCACGCGATCGCGGTCCTCGCCGGCATGCCCCCGGCAAGCCTCGCCATCCAGCCGGCGAAGTTCGAGGCTCGCATCCCCGAGGTGCCGCCCGGCGTCCCGTCGACGCTCCTCGAGAGGAGGCCCGACGTGGCCGCGGCGGAGCGGCGGATGGCAGCGGCCAACGCGCGCATCGGCGCGGCACAGGCCGCGTACTTCCCCGCGCTTTCCCTCAACGGCTCCGCGGGATTCGCGAGCAACGCGCTCTCGTCGCTCCTCTCCGCACCGAGCCGCTTCTGGTCGCTGGGCGCGGGCCTCGCGGGCACGCTCCTCGATTTCGGCGCGCGCGGGGCCGCGGTCGATACGTCGCGCGCGGCCTACGACGAGACCGTCGCGACCTACCGCGAGACCGTGCTGGAGGCGTTCCGCGAGGTCGAGAACAACCTCGCGACCGTGCATTGGCTCGCCGAGGAGAGCAAAGTGCAGCGAGAGGCCGCGCGCGCCGCGCGTGAGAGCGTGGTGCTCACGGTGAACCAGTACAAGGCGGGCACGGTGAGCTTCCTCAACGTGGTGCAGGTGCAGGCGACGCAGCTGAACGAGGAGCGCACCACGGTGAACCTCCTCGGGCGCCGCCTCGCCGCGACGGTCGCGCTGATCCGCGGCCTGGGAGGGACCTGGTAATGGGTAATGCACCGGAATTCGCGCGCCTCCCGGAGTGGATCGGCCGCAGCGAGTCGCGCGACGATGTCGTGACCGTGGCGCCGCTCGTGGCGCTCGCGGGCCTGCTCGATCGCGACGATCCCGTGCCGAAGGCGGGCGAGCCCGCGCCGCCGCTCGCCCACTGGCTCTATTTCCTGCCCTCCTACCGCATCTCGGAGGCGGGGCCCGACGGGCACGCGTTGAAGGGCTCGTTCATGCCGCCCGTGCCGCTGCCGCGCCGCATGTGGGCGGGGAGCCGCCTCGAATTCCTGCGCCCGCTCGCCGTGGGCGCCGCGGTCACGCGACGCTCGACCATCAAGGAAGTCACGATGAAAAAGGGCCGCAGCGGCGCGCTCGTGTTCGTCACCGTGCGCCACGAGGTGAGCGACGCGCGCGGGACCCTCCTCGCCGACGAGCACGACATCGTCTACCGGGGCGAGACGGCGCTCGCCGCGAAGGACACGCCCGCGCCGGCGGGCGAAGCGTGGCGCCGCGAGATCCATCCCGACCCGCTGCTCCTCTTCCGCTATTCGGCCGTGACCTTCAACAGCCACCGCATCCACTACGACCAGCCATACGCGACCGGCGTCGAGGGCTACCCCGGGCTCGTGGTCCACGGGCCGCTCATCGCGACGCTCCTCCTCGACCTCCTGCGGCGCAATCGCCCCGACGCGGTGGTGGCGCGCTACGAGTTCCGCGCGATGAAGCCGCTCTTCGATACCGCGGCGTTCCACACGTGCGGGCTGCCCGACGAGGCCGGCAAATCGGCGCGGCTCTGGACGCGCGACGCGGCTGGCGCCGTCACCATGCAAGCGAATGCCACGTGGCAATGAACTTCACCTGAGGACTCGAACATGCTCGTCAACTGCGTCGCTTACCAGGATGGCAAGAAGCTCGGCGACATTCCCAAGGAAGCCATCAGCGAGTACGTGCATCGCCCCGAGTGCTTCGTCTGGGTCGCGCTCAAGGACCCGACGCCGGAGGAGCTCGCGGAGATGGAGGCGGAGTTCGACCTGCATCCCCTCGCGGTCGAGGACGCGCGCCACGGCCACCAGCGCCCGAAGATCGAGGAGTACGGCAACTCGCTCTTCGCCGTGCTGCAGGTGGTGGAGCTGCGCGACGGCGAGATCACCGTGGGCGAGATCGACATCTTCGTCGGCAGGAACTACATCCTCTCGATCCGCCAACGCACCGAGCACGGCTTCGGCGAGGTGCGCACGCGCGCGGAGACCGAGCCCGAGCTCCTGAAGCACGGTTCCGGCTTCGTGCTCTATGCGCTGATGGACAACATCGTCGACCGCTACTTTCCGGTGGTCGACGCGCTCGAGATGGACCTGGAGAAGATCGAGCAGAGGATATTCGAGGGCGAGGCCGGCGACTCCGCGCGCGCCAACATCAAGGCGCTCTACGAGCTCAAGCACAAGGGGATGATGGTCCGCCACGCGGTGGAGCCCCTCATCGAGGCGGTGCACAAGCTCTACGGCGGGCGCGTCCCGCAGGTGTGCGTCGGCACGCAGGATTATTTCCGCGACATCTACGACCACCTGCTGCGCGTGAGCCAGCAGCTGGACGGGCTGCGCGACATGGTGATCACCGCGCTGCAGGTGAACCTCTCGATGATCTCGCTCG
>JBDTXQ010000340.1:0-3617 GCA_040006115.1 Usitatibacter sp. | reverse complement strand
GGTAAGTCACGTTGACCGTGACCGTGGGCTTGGAGGCGTCAGGGAAGAGCAGGACCTTCAGGCCGTTGTCGAGGCGGTATTCGGTAATCCCTTCCACGCTGGTGACCCTGACAGGGGGCTTGGCGGCGGCCAGGGGGGCAGCCACCAGGGCGGCGGCCGCGAGGAAGCGGAAAATGGCTCGAATCGGGGTCATGGGCGAGGGGTGTTTCGAATGCAACCTTGGGAAGCGGGGATTTCACAATCCCAAGGTAAGATCATGATATGAACACAAACTTCCTTTCCAGTTCCTGGGTGGCCTTAGGCCGCTCCCTTCTCGCGGGGCTCGCCTGCTGGGCCACGGCCGCCGCCGCCGCCCCCTTCGCCTACGTGCCGCTCAGCGCCGAGAACCGCGTCCTCGTGGTCGACCTGGCGACCAACGCAGTGGCCGCCTCCGTCGCGGTCGGCGCGGACCCCGCCGGCATCGCGATCAACTCGTCCGGCAACCGCATTTACGTGACCAGCCTCACCGGCTCCACGGTGAGCGTGATCGACGGTTTCACGAATCAGGTGATCCGCACGATCCCCGTGGCCTCCCAGCCTTTCGGGGTCGCGGTGAACGCGCAGGGGACCAAGGTCGCGGTGGCCACGATCGCCAGCAATTCGGTCTCCATCATCGATACCAACACCAACGCAGTCACCACGGTGGCGGTGGGCGCCTCGCCGGTCGGGGTCACCTTCTCTCCCACCGGCTCGCGCCTCTACGTGTCGAACCTGAACGGCAACTCGATCACCGTGATCGACGCCAACACCTTCACGGCGATCGATTCCATCAGCGTCTCCTCGAACCCCTACGGCATGGCGATCAGCGCCGACGGCTCGCGCCTCTACGTGGGGCACTACAGCAAGTCGATCAGCATCATCAACACGGCGACCCGCGGCGTGATCGCGAACCTGCCGATCGACTCGGTTCCCGAGTGGATCGCGTTGAGCCGCGACGGCTCGCGCCTCTTCATCGCCAAGTCCGGGACCCAGTCCATGGGCGTGTTGAGCACTGCGGACAACCGGCTCTTCGACATCATCCTGCGGCCGGGCTCGCGTCCCTCGGGCGTGAGCGTGAGCCCCGATGGCGCGCGCGTCTACGTGCTCGCCGACGGCACCCAGGAGATGACCGGCCTGGACACCGCGAACTACGCGGTGGTCTCGACGCTGCGCGGTGGAAACGGCACCGGCGCCTTCGGCAACTTCATCGGTCCCGCGAGCGTGACGAGCGGCGCCGACTCCCCAGGGCCGCTCTCCGGCATCTGGTGTAATCCGAACGAGTCGGGGTGGGGCATCAACTTCACGCAGCGCCACGGCAACATCTTTGCCGCCTGGTACACCTACGACAGCGCGGGCAACGCCAAGTGGTACGTGGCGTCCAATTGCGCGATGCCGACGGGCTCCAGTTCGTGCTCGGGCACGCTCTACCAGGTCGATGGGCCGCGCTTCTTCGGCGTGCCGTTCAATCCCGCGGCGGAACGCGTCACCGCTGTGGGATCGCTCTCGGTCGCCTTCAGCGGCAACTCCAACGCGACGATGAGCTACACCGTGAACGGGCAGAGCCGCACGGTCGCGATCCAGCGCCAGGTGTTCAACAGCGGCGCGACGCCACCGGTCACCGACTTCACCGACCTCTGGTGGAACCCCAACGAGTCGGGATGGGGCCTCGCCATCACGCAGCAGTACAACATCATGTTCCTGGCGTGGTACGTCTACGACGGCAACGGCCAGCCCACCTGGTTCGTGGTGCCCAACTGCGCGGTGAACAACTCAGGAATGGGCTGCGTGGGCGACGCCTACCGCACCACCGGCCCCCCGTTCGGGCCGACCTTCGATCCGGCGCAGGTGCAGGTGTTCGGCGCGGGCAAGATGTTCCTGAACTTCACCGACGCCAACAACGGCCAGATCGACTACAACAACGACACGCTCTTCGTCTCCAAGAGGATCACCCGCCAGATCTTCTAGCTATTTCATCCAGCCGGCGATGTCGTCGGCGCCGAGCTTGAAGGTCGGGTCCTTCGGAAGGTTGTCGGCGTTCAGGTCGTCCTGCATGCGCAGGAACGTCTCCGCGAGGATGAACGAGAGCTTGGCGACGTTTTCGGCGCTCACCGTCGTCTTCACGGAATTGTCGGCGAAGGCGATGTTGCGGCCCATCAGCTCCACGTAGAGCTTCTCGGCGAGGTCCTTGGTTTCGAGGCGGAACTTCGTCATCGGGTTTCCTTCACTTGAGCCGCTGGCGCCGCGCCTCGTACAGGCACACGCCGCTCGCGACGGAGACGTTGAGGCTCTCGACCGAGCCCAGCATCGGGATCGAGACCAGCAGGTCGCAGGTCTCCTTGGTGAGCCGGCGCAGGCCCTCGCCCTCGGCGCCCAGCACGATGCCGAGCGCGCCCTCGAGCTTGGTCTTGTAGATCGACTGGCGCGCCTCGTCGTCGGTGCCGATGAGCCAGATGCCCTTGTCCTTCAGGTCGCGCATGGTGCGCGCGAGGTTGGTGACCACGATGTACGGCACCGATTCGGCCGCGCCCGAGGCGACCTTCACCGCCGCGGTGGTGAGGCCGACGCTGCGGTCCTTGGGCGCGATCACCGCGTGGGCGCCCACACCGTCGGCCACGCGCAGGCACGCGCCCAGGTTGTGCGGATCCTGCACGCCGTCGAGGATGAGGAGGAGCGGCGGCTCCTTGATCGCTTCCAGCACGTCCTCGATGAACTTCGGCGTGTCGAGCGGTTCGGCGTGCGCGATCACGCCCTGGTGGCGAACCCCGGCCGCCATGCCGTCGAGCCGCTTCATGTCCGCCGAGATGAGGCGCACGTTCAGGCGCTTGGCGAGCTCGCGCAGGTCCTCGGCGCGCGCGTCGCTCCTCTCCGCGTCGAGGTAGATCTCGGTCACCGTCTCGGGGCGCTGCCTCAAGCGGCTCGTCACCGCGTGGAAGCCCGTCAGTATCTTCTGGCTGCTCATCTTTTCTTCTTCCCCTTCCCGTCGGTGTAGCGCGTCTCGACCTTCTTCATCTTCTTGTCCAGGTCGCGCGGTTTGGCGCGCGCCTCTCGGGGACCCTGACCCATGGCGGGTTTGTCCTCGACCAGCGTGAAGTCGATCTTCGCCTGCTCGAGGTTCACGCGCACGACTTTCACGCGCACGCGGCTGGCGAGCTGGTACTTGATGCCGCTCCTCTCGCCGCGCAGCGTGTGCTTGGCGGCGTCGAACTGGAAATAATCCTGCCCCAGGTCGGAGATGTGGACGAGGCCGTCGACGTGAAGATCGTCGAGCGTCACGAAGAGGCCGAAGTTGGTGACGCCGCTGATGGTGCCCTCGAACTCCTCGCCCACGTGGTCCTGCATGTAGTAGCTCTTCAGCCATGCTTCCACGTCGCGGGTCGCGTCGTCGGCGCGCCGCTCGGTCTCCGAGCAATGGTTGCCGATGGCGGTGAGCTCCCCCGCGTTGTAGCGCTGGCCCTTCAGGATCGCCTTGATGCCGCGGTGCACGAGCAGATCCGGATAGCGGCGGATGGGCGAGGTGAAATGCGCGTACGCGTCGTAGGCAAGCCCGAAGTGGCCGACGTTCTCGGGCGTGTACACGGCCTGGTGCAGCGAGCGCAGCA
>JBDTXQ010000339.1:0-3618 GCA_040006115.1 Usitatibacter sp. | reverse complement strand
ACCTGCACTGAGGCTCGGACATGCAAATCATCCTGATGGAAAAAGTGGTCAACCTGGGCGGCCTCGGCGACGTGGTCAAGGTAAAGGACGGGTTCGCCCGCAACTTCCTCATCCCCCAGGGCAAGGCCAAGCGCGCGACGGACAAGAACCTCAAGGAATTCGAGGGCCGCCGCACCGAGCTGGAGAAGAAGGCCAACGAGCAGCTCACTGGAGCGCAGGAGCGCGCGGCGAAGCTCGAGGGCATGAAGGTCGAGATCGCGCAGAAGGCCGGCGTCGATGGCCGCCTTTTCGGCTCCGTGACCAACGCCGACATCGCGGAGGCGCTCGGCAAGCAGGGCGGCCTCACGGTGAAGAAGGCCGAGATCCGCATGCCAACGGGCGCGATCAAGCACATCGGGGAGTTCCCGATCGTGATCCACCTGCATTCGGACGTGCTCGCGAACATCCTGGTGCACGTGGTGGCCGAGCAGTAGGCTTCGGCGCCGCAACGGTCGAGCAGGGGAAGGGCGCTTCGGCGCCCTTCTTCATGTATAGTCATTAGCTATACAGGAGGCGCCGCCAGATGTCGAAGCAATCCATCCTCAAGTGGGGCAACAGCCTCGGCTTCCGGCTTCCCGCGGAGGTCGCGAAACAGATGAGCATCGGCGAAGGGGCGCAAGTCACCTATCGCCTCAACGGGCGCCAGCTCATCATCGAGCCGGCGGCGCCCGCGTTGCCTTCGTTCTCGAAGGCCGACCTCGCGCGCGCCATCCGCAAGTCGAAGCCCCGTCCCGATCCGATCGGAAAGGCGGTGGGCAAGGAAGCGTGGTGAAGGCGCCTTCCGAAGGCGACCTCATCGAGATCGATGACGTTGCGGCCACCGGGCACGAGCAGAAGGGCCGCCGCCCCGCCTTCGTTGTTTCGATTCCCGAGTTCCAGGAGACGGGCTTCGCGCTCGTTTGCCCCGTGACGACCCACGGCGGGACGGCGCTGAAGCCGCGCTCGGATCTGGAAATCGCCGTTCCTCCGGGCTTCGCGGTCTCCGGCGTGATCCTTTCGCATCACGTTCGCAGCATCGACTGGAAAGCCCGCAATGCGGCGGTGCTCGACCACCTGCCGCGCGCGACTCTCCTTCACGTTCGCTCACGCTTGAAGTTGTTCCTGGGCTTGTGAGTGCCGAATTGGTTCGCTCAGCGGAAAGAAAAAATAGTCGGCGGCGGGCGACCGAATTTTCGTGCCAACAGTGTCACCCCATGAGCCAGTGAAGATTTATTTTCTACACACAAGTTGTCCACAGGTTTCCATATTGTTACGGGTAGAACTCGGTGACACACTCTCGCCTCGCGGTGGTCGGGGAGCGCCGCTTCACGCTGTTCGAGGAGAAAAAACCCACCATGCCCTCGGCACCCGCCGGCTCTGATCGTTTCGCGCGCTCGGGAAGCGTCCCTGGCGACGCGCAAATCGAATCGCTGCGGCTGCCGCCCCACTCGGTGGAGGCGGAGCAGGCGGTGTTGGGCGGGCTCCTGCTCTCCAACTCGGCGTGGGACCGCGTGGGCGACGTCATTGCGGAATCCGATTTCTACCGGGCGGACCACCGCGTCCTCTGGCGCACCATCACCAGGCTCGTCGAGGAGAACAAGCCCGCCGACGTGCTGACGGTCGCCGAGGCGCTCAAGCAATCCGGGGAGGTGCAGGATGTCGGCGGCATCGCCTACCTCCACCAGCTCTCCTCTGGCACGCCGTCGGCCGCCAACATCCGCCGCTACGCCGAGATCGTTCGCGAGCGCGCCATCATGCGCAAGTTGGCCGAGGTCGGCACGACGATCGCCGATTCCGCCTACTCGCCCCAGGGGCGCGAGGCGCGCCAGCTCCTCGACGAGGCCGAGACCAAGATCCTCGAGATCGGCGAATCGGGCGGGCGCTCCTCGGAGAGCTTCGCCAAGATGTCGACCGTGTTGGCCGAGGTGATGAGCCGCCTGGACGAGCTGCACCGCAACCCTGCGAGCGTCACCGGCAAGGCCACCGGCTACACCGATCTCGACGAGATGACCACGGGCCTGCAGGACGGCGACCTCATCATCATCGCGGGGCGCCCGAGCATGGGCAAAGCGCAGCCCCTGGACGCCAAGGTGAAGACGCTCACGGGCTGGAAGGACATGGGCGCGCTGGAAGTGGGCGACGCCATCGCGTCCGTCGACGGCGCGCCGTCGATCGTCACGGCCATCTATCCCAAGGGCGTGCGCCAGACCTATCGCATCACCTTCTCCGACGGGCGCAGCGCCGAATGCTGCGCCGAGCACCTGTGGCGCGTGGATTTCCGCGAGTGGGCCGAGCCGCGCGTGCTGGAAACGAAGAAGATCTGGGAGATGCTCGGCAAGGCGCGCTACCAGCACCGGCTGTGGATCGACCAGGTGAGCGGCGAGTTCGGCCATTCGGATCCGTTGCCGGTCGATCCCTGGACGCTCGGGGCGAGGCTCGCCCGCGACCAGGTGGCGGCGGTCTCCAGGCGCGTGCACGAAGCGGCGCTCGCGCACGGGGCGCCGTCGCCCGCCCCGGTCTCGGAGTGGCAGGAGGCGATGCCGGCGCGCAGCCCGGCGCAGAAATTCATCCCGCGTCTCTATCGAGAGGCCCATCGCGGCGCGCGCCTGGCGCTGCTGCAGGGCCTCCTCGACACCGAGGGCGTCATCGAGAAGTCCGGCGCCATCCGCTTCTGCACGGCGAGCTATCGCCTCGCCAAGGACGTGGTTGAGCTGGCGCGCTCCCTGGGCGGCTGGTGCACGCTCGGCGACAAGCGCACCACTTATTCCTACCACGGCGAGAAGAAGGTAGGGCGCACTGCCTACGTGCTCAACATCCATCACGCGGAGCCGCGCACGCTCTTCCGGCTCGCGGAAAAGCGCGATCGCCTCCCGGAGAAGCACGAGCGCGCGTCCAAGCCCGTGATCGTCTCGATCGTCCCGTCGCGCACGGTGCCCACGCAGTGCATCGCGGTCTCGCACCCGTCGCACCTCTACGTGACCGACGACTACGTGATCACCCACAACACCGCGCTCTCCCTCAACATCGCCGAGCATATCGGCCTCGAGCTGAAGCTCCCGGTGCTGATCTTCTCCATGGAGATGGGCGGCACCCAGCTCGCGCAGCGCCTGCTGGGCTCGGTGGGCAAGGTCGATGCGCAGAAGCTGCGCACCGGCCGCCTCGATACCAGCGACTGGGACCGGCTCGGCATGGCGCTGGGGCGGCTGAACGAAGCGCCCATCCTCATCGACGAGTCCCCCGGGCTGAATCCCCTCGAGCTTCGCGCTCGCGCGCGCCGCAAGTGGCGCGAGTACGGCGGCCTGGGCTTGATCGTCGTCGACTACATCCAGCTCATGCAGGGCACCGACAACGGCAGCCACGAAAATCGCGCCACCGAGGTGAGCGAGATCTCGCGAAGCCTGAAGGCGATGGCGAAGGAGCTGAAGTGCCCGGTGATCGCGCTTTCGCAGCTGAACCGGTCCCTCGAGCAGCGTCCCAACAAGCGCCCGGTGATGTCGGATCTTCGTGAAAGTGGTGCATTGGAGCAGGACGCCGACATGATCTTCTTCGTCTACCGCGACGAGGTCTATAACGAGGATTCGCCCGACAAGGGCATCGCCG
>JBDTXQ010000338.1:0-3631 GCA_040006115.1 Usitatibacter sp. | reverse complement strand
TGATCGCGTGGATGCTCGAGGGAACATTCGAAACGATCGTGCAGCCGCCGGGTTTCATGTTGGGCGACGGGGACAACACGCAGATGCGCCTGCGCGTCGCGCGCCTTTGGCCCGAGTACGAGGACGAGTACTGGTTCTATTTCGAGTACGTGGATGCGAAGGACGATTCCCGGGTGTTTCGGCAGCGCCTCACCCATGGCGTGAGGGAAGGCGATCGCGCGTTGACGATCGACTACGCCTTTCCGGCGGATCCGAAGACGTTCGTGGGGGAGTGGCGCAAGCCCCATCCCTTCGGCTCGGTGGAGCGTTTGAAGTTGAAGCCCTTGCCCGGTTGCAGGACGTACTGGCTGGTCCAACACGATGCGATCGTGAGCGGAGGGACCGAAACCGACGACTGTCGTGGCGACGGCCCGGAAGGCACCCACGAGCACGCGGATTGGTGGTTGGGATCGGCCACCACCAGGCACTGGTGGCACCAGCTGGACCGCAACGGCAAGCCGGTGGGCGGCGGTCTCACCGGGCCAATGCAGTTCAATAGACCAGCGCTGAAACCTCAATGAGGTCCTGCGGGTAAACATCCGTCGAGGTGGGATCGCGACAGGTCCTATTCGCAGCGCGTCACACTTTCGAGAGCAGCTCCGCGAGCGTGACAAGGTCCGCGCCCGCAACGTCCGAGATCGCCCAGTGCTCGATGCCCGAGCGCGTCCAGTGCACGACGGCGTAGCCCTGGAGCGCGATCGACCGGGGCGCCTGATCGCGCGCATCCGTCGCCGGCCATTCGAAGACGTTCACGACGTGAAGGCGATGGCGGTAGGTGAGCGCCGCGACTGGCCGCCCGTTCACGTAATCGAGCCGCCCGCCGGCGAGCGCGAAGCCCGAAGCGGCGAGGTCGGCGACCGCGGGCGCGAAGTCGAGCTTGCCCGCAAACCACGGCTTCACCGTGTGCTGGTCGGTGGAGGCGACGTCGTTCAAATGGCTCTCCACCATGAGCGAGCGCACGTGCGCGGTCACGACTTCGCGCGCGAGGCGATCCTCGTCGGAACCCCGGGCCTGGAGGAGCGCCACGTTCCACGAGAGCACCCCGACCGCGGCAAAAGCCGCCGCGATGCCCCCCCAACGCCACAACGTCGGACGCACTTGCGAGCGGGCCTCGCTGCGTGCCTCGGCGGCGAGCGACGCGCGGATGCGGCTGCCCAGCGCATCGGGTGCACGGTAGTAGGTCGCGTCGCGGGCGATCATGGGCTCGGCAGTCGGGTCGTTCTTTTGCGTCATTTCAGGAAGCCTTCCTCATGCGATTCTCGATCAAGCCCTTCAGGAGCGAACGCCCGCGCGCGAGCCGCGACATGACGGTGCCGATGGGGATGCCGGCGATCGACGCGATCTCCTTGTAGCTCAGGTCCTCGATCTCGCGCATCACGATCACCTCGCGGTAGCCGATCGGCAGCTCCTCGAGCGCCTGGTTCACCAGCTTCCTGTTGGCGCTTTGCAGCAGGATCACCTCGGGGTTCGCGTCCACCCCCGACGCGTGGCCGGCGCTCTCGACCTCGGTGGAGAGCGGGCCCACGTCGTCGATCGACACGAGATCCGCGGGGCGGTTCCTCTCGAGCCACGTGTAACCGGTGTTGCGCACGATTGCGAGAAGCCAGGGCCGCGCCTCGGCTCCCTTCATCGAGTCGAAATAGCGCATTGCCCGCACGAACGCCTCCTGCACGACGTCTTCGGCGTCATGGTCGTTTCGCGTGAGCCACCGCGCCAGGTTGTAGGCAGCATCAAGGTGCGGCAGCAGGCTTTGCTCGAGCCGAGCAAGTCGAGTCATTTTCGGGCGTTCTCGATGACAGTACTGCGTGAGCGCGCATTTTATTCCCGTCGCGCCGTCGAAGAACGGGAATATTTACGACCGCCGCCGGGTATTGCATGTGGAGCGGCGAGGCAACCCGCTTCCGACCCGACCACACATGGAGGCGGCATGACCATCGATCGAAGGAAATTCCTGCAACTCACGGCACTCGGCGGCGGTGCGGTGTTCGCATCGGGGCTCGCCGGCTGCTCGCACATGCCGGGCGCCAGCGCCCAGCCGGATTTCTATTTCGTGCAGCTTTCCGATACCCACTGGGGCTTCAACGGCCCTGCGGTGAATCCCGACGCACGCGGCACGCTTCCCAAGGCGATCGCGGCCGTCAACGCGCTCGAGGTGCAGCCCGACTTCATCGTCTTCACCGGCGACCTCACCCACACCACCGACGACGGCGCGGAACGCCGCAAGCGCCTCGGGGAATTCAAGGCGATCGCCTCGGGGCTGAAGAACCGCAACGTGCGCTTCATGCCGGGCGAACACGACGCGAGCCTCGACAACGGCGCCGCGTGGAAGGAGTTCTTTGGCGAGACGCACTACACCTTCGACCACAAGGGCGTGCACTTCATCGCCATCGACAACGTCTCCGATCCGACGGCGCGCATCGGCGAGGAGCAGCTCGCGTGGCTCAAGGCCGACCTCGCCCGCCAGCCGAAGGATGCGCGCATCGTGGTCTTCACTCACCGGCCGCTCTTCGACCTCGCGCCCGAGTGGGACTGGGCGACGCGCGACGGCGGGCCGGCCCTCGATCTCCTCATGCCGTTCCCGAATGTCACGGTGTTCTACGGCCACATCCACCAGGAGAACCATCACATGACGGGTCACATCGCGCACCATTCGGCGAAGTCGTTGATCTTTCCGCTCCCCGCGCCCAAGTCGCAGCCGAAGCGCGAGCCGCTCAAGTGGGACCCCAGTCAGCCCTACAGGGGCCTGGGATTCCGCGAGGTCGAGGCCGAGCCGGGCAAGGCGAAATACGCGATCACCGAGCTTGCCGTGGGAAAGGCCTGAGCATGCAAAGGGATCGCAGGCGCGCGCTCGCGACCGGCCTGGCGCTCGTCGCGGGCGCGGCGATGGGCGCGGGCGTGCTCGCGCAAGGCCACGAGCGCGTGGTCAAGGTGGTCGCGCGCAAGTGGGTGTTCCTGCCCAGCACGATCGAGCTGAAGAAGGGCGAGCCCGTGACGCTCGAGTTCACGTCGCCCGACGTCGTGATGGGCTTCAACGCTCCGGACTTCAAGGTGCGCGCCGACATCATCCCGGGGCAGGTCGCGAAGGTGCGTTTCACGCCCGACAAGGCGGGCACATTCACGTTCCTGTGCGACATCTTTTGCGGCGACGGGCACGAGCAGATGTCGGGCACGCTCGTCGTCACGTAGCGAGGGCGTGGCCCCCCGTCAGGCAAGCTCCGCGTGGCGGAAGCACGACGTGACGTGGTCGTTCACCATGCCCGTCGCCTGCATGTGCGCGTAGCAGATGGTCGTGCCGACGAACTTGAATCCGCGGCTCTTCAGCTCCTTGCTCATCGCGTCGGATTTCGGCGTCGAGGCGGGAACGTCCTTCATCGAGCGCCGGCGGTTGATGCGCGGCGCGCCGTCGACGAATCGCCATAGGTATTTGTCGAGAGACCCGAACTCCTCGCAAACCCGCAGCATCGCCTGGGCATTCGTCACCGCCGCGTGGATCTTCAGCTTGTTGCGCACGATGCCCGCGTCCGCCATGAGCCGGGCGAAGTCGCGCTTGCCGAAGCTCGCTACCTGTCCCGGGTCGAACCCCGCGAAAGCG
>JBDTXQ010000337.1:0-3632 GCA_040006115.1 Usitatibacter sp. | reverse complement strand
GCGAGCCATTCCGCCTCGCTCGAGCGTGCCTCGGCCGTCGCGTGCGCATCGGCGCGCTCGAGCGCCGCGTGCGCCGCTTCGAGCTCGGCGCGAGCGCGGGCAACCTCGCCTTCGTTCGCGTGGCGCACATGCAACGGGATCGAGACGGTGAGCCCGTAGGAGACACCGGTGCCCTGCACGTTCGTTTCCGAGACCGGCCAGCGATCGGCCTGAAGTCCCACGGTCACGTCACGCGTGGCAATCCGGCGCGCAAGCTCGCGCGCCGCCTGCGCCGCTTCGACGCGATGGCGCGCCGCCGCGACGTCGGGACGCTCCCCGGACTTGCGTAGCGCCGGCGCGTCGTCGGGCCACTCGATCTCGACTTCGAGCGTGCGGGCGCTCGACTCCGCGCCCAACAGCCGCGCGAGGTCGAGGCGCGCGCGGTCGCGATCCGTCTCCGACTGGAGGGCATCGTTGGCGGCGCGCGCGGCGTCGAGGCGGAAGCGGTTGGACTCGGCGCGCGGCACCTCGCCCGCGTCGAAGCGGCGCTTCGAGGCCGCGGCGGAGTCGGCCGCGAGCGCGCGGAAATCGTGCTGCAGCCGCACCTTCTCCTGGGCCGCGGCGAGATCGAAGAACGCGGTGCGCATGGCGAGGCGCTGCACGCGGCGCTGCTCGGCCACGTCGGCGAGCGCCGCCGCGTGGAGGGCGTCGGCCTGCTCCTCGCGCAACGCGGCCTTGCCACCGCGCTCGATCAACTGCTCGAGGCGCACGGAGCTATCGAAGGTCTTGTCGCGCAGTGTTCCCGCGCCCAAGCCGGCGTGTGGATTCACGTTCGACGCGCCGACGCTGAGCGTCGGATTGGGGCGCTGCGAAGCGGTACGGCGATCGGCGGCGAACGCTTCGGCGGTGAGCTCGGCGGCACGCACGTCGCGATTGCAGCGCGCGAAGCGCTCCTCGGCCGCGGCGAGCGTGAGCGGGGCATGGGGCAATGGCGTGCAGTCGCTCGGCGCTGCGAGGGTAGCGCCTACCCTGCCGGCGATCATCGCCATCGCGAGCAAGGAGAGGACATGACGTCTCATGCGAGCGCTAAACAAGAGAAAACGGGAAACGGATGGGAACTATGCGCCCCCAAACTTGCGTGAATCTGAGGGCGAAACCGCCGGTATCATGTAGCGCATGCGAGTACTGATCGTGGAAGACGACGCCCTGCTGGCCAACGGCCTCTCCGAGACCCTCAGGCGGGAAGGCTACGTGGTGGACACCGTGGACAACGCCACGTCGGCGGATGCCGCCCTGCACGTGAGCGAGGTCGACCTCGTGATCCTCGACATCGGCCTGCCGCGCGTCGACGGCTTCACATGGCTCAAGAAGCTGCGCGCGCGCGGCGGCGAGCAGGCGGTCCTCGTGCTCACCGCGCGCGACGAGGTCACCGACCGCGTGCAGGGACTCACCCTCGGCGCCGACGATTATCTGACGAAGCCGTTCGCGCCCGAGGAGCTCTCCGCGCGCGTGGCGGCGCTCGCGCGGCGCGGGCGCGCGGTGCGAGCGCGCCTGATCGAGCACGGCCCGCTCACCATCGACCTTGCGAAGAAGCGCGCCCTGGTGAATGGCGTGCCGCTCGACCTCTCGCAGCGCGAGCACGCGATCCTCGAGTACCTCTTCTCGAACATAGAGGCGATAGTCGCCAAGGAAAAAATCGCCGGCGCCGTCGCCTCGTGGGACGAGCACATGTCCGCCAATGCGATCGAGGTGCACATCTCCCGGCTGCGCGCGAAGCTCGAGCCAAGCGGCATCCGCATCCGCACCATCCGCGGCCTCGGCTATCTCGTCGAGGCCTGGAGCGATGCAAAGCCTTAGGCAGCGGCTCCTCGTGTGGTTGCTGGCCCCGCTGATCGTGGTGGGCGTGGTCGCCGGAAGCGGCGCTTATGTGTTCCTCGAGCGTCGCCTCACCGCGGCCTACGACCTCGACCTCTCCGACATCGCGCGTGCCATCGTTCCGTACCTGCGCGCGCGCAACGGCGCGATCTCGCTCGTCTTCAACCCGGAGACCGAGGCGGTCCTGCGCGCCGACAGCACCGACCAGATCCACTACGCCGTTTTCGATCGCGCCGGCCTGCACGCAGCCGGTGATGCCACGCTGCCCCGCGCGCCCTTCGTGCCGTCGGCCCAGCCGCGCTTCTGGGACGACGTCTTCCAGGGCCAACGCATCCGCGCCGTGGCCCTCGCCGCGGAAGTCGAGGGCGTACCCGTCCAGGTCGTCGCGACCGAGACGCGCCGCAAGCGCGACCTCGCCTCGCGCGACGCCGCCCTCTCCGCGATCATCCCCACGGCACTCCTCTCGATCGCCGCGATCCTCGCCGTGCTGCTCGGCGTGCGCCGCGGCCTGGGGCCCGTGGAGGAGCTGCGCAAGCAGGTGCAGTCGCGCTCCCACGTGGACCTGAGCCCCGTCGCGGAAGGCCGCGTGGTCGAGGAGCTGCGCCCGCTGGTGCGCGAGCTGAACGACATGCTGAAGCGCCTCGGAGACGCGCAAAGCCTACAGGCACGCTTCATCGCCAACGCCGCGCACCAGCTGCGCACGCCGATCGCCGGCCTCGCGACGCAGCTCGAGCTCGCGGGAAGTGGCGACGAGGCCGCGCGCGCGCGGCACGTGGCCCACGCGCGTGAAGGGGCGCTGCGCCTCTCGCGCCTCGCGCAACAGATCCTGTCGCTCGCCTCCGCCGACCCGATCTCCAATCCCGCCGTGCCGCAGGAAGCGTTCGACCTTGCGGGCGTCGTGAAAGAGCACGCGGGCCCGTGGCTGCGCGCCGTCACGCCGCGCGGCGTGGAGATGGAGTTCGACCTCGCGCCCGCCCCGGTCGTCGGCAACGCGGTGCTGGTGGGCGAGCTTGCCTCGAACCTCGTCGACAACGCGGCGCGCTACGGGGCGACGGTGGTGAGAGTCGCCACGGGCCGCGACGGCGAGCGCTCGGTGCTCGAGGTCTCCGACGACGGGCCCGGCATCCCGGCGGACCAGCGCACCCTCATCTTCGAGCGCTTCCGGCGCCTCGACAACGAGTCCACCGAGGGCAGCGGCCTGGGGCTCGCGATCGTGAAGGAGATCGCGCAGCGGCACGGCGCCGCGATCGCGGTGGACACGGGCGACGCAGGCACGGGGACGCGCGTACGGGTGTCCTTTCCAGCGCAGGCCGCCGTCGCATAGAATCGCGCATGCGCCGAATAGCCGCCGCCTTCGCGTTGTCGCTTTCGTTGCTCGACGCATGGGCCGCGCGGCCGATGATCACCGACGACGCGCGCGTGGTCGATCCGAAAGCCTGCCAGGTCGAGAGCTGGGTGCGCCGCAACCGCGAATCGACCGAGATGTGGGCGCTGCCCGCGTGCAATCCCACGGGGCATTTCGAATTCACCTTCGGCGGCGCGCGCACCGAGGCGCATGGCGAGAGCGCCTTCACCGACCAGATCGTCCAGGTGAAGACGATCCTGCGGCCGCTGGAGACCGACGGCTGGGGCGTCGGTCTCGCGGCGGGCACGGCACGGCATCTGAAGCGCGAGAGCGCGAACGGCTGGCCCGGCGACGCGTATTTCTACGTGCCCGTGAGCCTCGCTTTCAACCAGGACCAGTGGGTGGTGCACTTGAACGCGGGCGCGGTGAACCG
>JBDTXQ010000336.1:0-3651 GCA_040006115.1 Usitatibacter sp. | reverse complement strand
TCTTGCCGACGCCCTTGTCCTTCACGAGGATGCCGAGCATGCGCACGAACGCCATGGTCGTGGAGATCTCGCGGCCCTCGCCGGTCGCGTCGAGCAGCGCCTTGAAATTCTCCAGCTTGGGCGCGTCGAGCTTCACCGACTTCCTGCGCCGCTGGGGGAGCGAGCCGCGCTGCGCGCGCAGATCCTTCAGGTACTTCATCTCCGGCGAGTCCTCGGCCGGCTTGTAGTACGGCAGCTCCGCCAGCTTGTCGTCGGCGATCGGGATGTTGAAGCGGTCGCGGAATTGGCGCAGCGCCTCGATCGGCATCTTCTTCTGCTGGTGCGCGACGTTCTTGCCCTCGCCCACGGCGCCCATGCCGTAGCCCTTCACCGTCTTCGCGAGGATCACGGTCGGTTGCCCCTTGTGCTTCACCGCCGCCGCGTACGCCGCGTAAACCTTGTGCGGATCGTGGCCGCCGCGGTTCAGGCGCCACACGTCCGCGTCGGACATATTGGCGACCATCTGCTTCAGCTCCGGATACTTGCCGAAGAAATGCTCGCGCACGTACGCGCCATCGCGGCTCTTGAACTTCTGGTACTCGCCGTCCACCGCCTCTTCCATGCGCTTCAGCAGGATGCCCTGCTTGTCGCGCGCGATGAGCGGATCCCAGTACGAGCCCCAGATCACCTTGAGCACGTTCCATCCGGCGCCGCGGAAATCGGCCTCGAGCTCCTGGATGATCTTGCCGTTGCCGCGCACCGGTCCGTCCAGGCGCTGCAGGTTGCAGTTGATGACGAACACGAGGTTATCGAGGTTCTCGCGCGCGGCCATGCCGATCGCGCCGAGGCTCTCGGGCTCGTCCATCTCCCCGTCGCCCATGAACGCCCACACCTTGCGCTCGGCGGTCTTCGCGTGCCCGCGGTCCTGCAGGTAGTGCAGGAAACGCGCCTGGTAGATCGCCTGGATTGGCCCCAGGCCCATGGATACCGTCGGGAACTGCCAGAAATCGGGCATCAGCCACGGATGCGGATACGACGAGATGCCCTTGCCGTCGACTTCCTGGCGGAAATTGTCGAGCTGCGCCTCGGTGAGCCGGCCCTCGAGGAAGGCGCGCGCGTAGACGCCGGGCGAAGAGTGGCCCTGCATGTAGATCAGGTCGCCGCCATGAGTCTCGCTGGGCGCGTTCCAGAAATGATTGAAGCCCACGTCGTAGAGCGTCGCGGCGGAGGCGAAGCTCGCGATGTGCCCGCCGAGCTCGAGATCCTTCTTGCCCGCGCGCAGCACCATCGCCACCGCATTCCAGCGCACGTACGAGCGAAGCCGTGCCTCGATGGTCTGGTCCCCGGGGATCGTTTCCTCGAGATGGGGCGGGATCGTGTTCAGGTACGCGGTCTGCGCGCGATAGGGCAGGTAGGCGCCCGATCGCCTTGCCTTGTCGACGAGTTGCTCGAGGAGGAAATGCGCCCGCTCGGGTCCTTCGACTTCGAGAACGGCGTCGAGCGCGTCGACCCATTCGCGAGTCTCCAGGGGGTCGATGTCTTGCAGGCGGTCCATAACGGCCTCGATCGGTATTCGGGGGGGAATGCGGAAAAACTGGGGGCCGGCTGAAGCCCCATTAAACCGAATCGTATAATGACTGGCAACCAGAGGGGGAACCCGTAGCGGCGAGCCGAAAGTATCCCTAGAAATCATGGACATCGGGCCGGAAGCGGGATTGTTTCTCAAAAAAGCTTTTTAAGTTATTATAAAATCCGAGATTTTGCGGATTTGCGGCCTAAAAGAAAATGGGATGAGACAACAGGCGCATTTGCAGCGGGAGGGCGATCGCGCGGGCAATCGCGAGGCCGGACGACGTAGCGCCGTTGGAGCGCGGCCATGAGCCTTTCGCAGGCGCTCCCATCGGCGAGCCTCACGGATCCGGGCCGGGTGCGCGACCACAACGAAGACTGCATCGAATCGCGCCCCGACATGGGGCTCTTCGTCCTCGCCGACGGCATGGGCGGCTACAACGCCGGCGAAGTCGCGAGCGGAATGGCGACCTCGCTCATCTCCGACGGATTGCAGGAAACGTGGGACATGCGCCACGTCACGCGCCTCGGGCGCGAGGACGCGAAGGCGCTTTCCGAGAAGCTCATCAGGGACCAGATCACGCGCGCCAACAGCGCCATCTACACGACCTCGCAGAACAACCCCGAGTGCGCGGGGATGGGGACCACGCTCGTCGTGACGCTCTTCTACGACAACTTCCTGGCGGTCGCGCACATCGGCGACTCGCGGCTCTATCGCCTGCGCGGTGAATCCATGGAGCAGGTGACGCGCGACCATTCGCTCCTGCAGGAGCAGCTCGACTCGGGGCTCATCACCCCCGAGGAGGCGAAGCTTTCGCAGAACAAGAACCTGGTGACGCGGGCGCTGGGCATCGACCCCACGGTCGAGCCCGAGATCCACGTCTACGAGGCGCAGCCCGACGACACCTACCTGCTCTGCTCCGACGGGCTCTCCGACATGGTCGAGGACGAGGAGATCCGCCTCACCCTCATCACCTTGAAGACCAACCCGAACCTCACGGTGCAGCAACTGGTGCAGGCCGCCAACGACAACGGCGGGCGCGACAACATTTCGGCGATGCTCATCAGGGTCGCCGAGCCATTTGGAGTGCCGCGGGGCTGGCTCGCGCGGCTGAAGGCACTTTTCCGGTAATACAAGGACAACGACTATGGCCAAGCTCATCCTCAGCGTCGACGGGCAAGTGCTCAAGGAGTACCCGCTCACCAAGGAGCGGACTCTCATCGGGAGGAAGCCGCACAACGACATCCCGATCGACAACCTCGCAGTGAGCGGCGAGCACGCGGCCATCATCACGATCCTGAACGATTCGTTCATCGAGGACCTGGGCAGCACCAACGGCACCATGGTGAACGGCAAGCCCGTGAAGAAGCACTTCCTGCAGAACAACGACGTGGTCGAGATCGGCAAGCACAAGCTGAAGTACTTCAACGACGCGCCGACCGCGGCTACCGCGGCGGACTTCGAGAAGACCATGATCATTCGCAACCCGGCCAAGGCCGCGCCGCCGCCCGCTGCCGCCGACAAGGGTATGGGAGACACCCAGACCAATTTGAAGGCGATGACGTCCGACGCGCCGAAGCCGCCGCCGGCACCGCCTTCGGCGACCACCACGACGACCTCGCCGCCCGCGCCCGCTCCGGCCCGTCCTGCCGCGCCCGTTCCTGCGCCCGCCTCGGCGACGTCGACCTCGCCGCCGTCTCCCGCACCGATTGCGGCCGCGCCCGCTGCGCCCGCCGCCGGCGGCACGCCGCTGCGAGAGGCCGCGATCCAGGTGCTTTCCGGCGCCGCCGCCGGCCGCACGCTCGACCTCATCAAGAACCTCACCACGATCGGCAAGCCCGGGCTGCAGGTGGCGGTGATCACCAAGCGCCCGAACGGCTACTTCATCACCCACGTCGAAGGCGCGACCTACCCCACGTTGAACGGCGCCTCGCTCGGCGCCCAGGCCCATGCGCTGGGCGACCACGACCTCATCGAGATCGCCGGCGTCAAGATGGAGTTTTTCTACAAGCCGTGATCTCTTTCCGGGGGCAGGGAGGTCCCGCAACGGGGTCTGCCTGCACCCGCGCGAGTCCCGTAAACTGTGGAATGCATCACAGCCG
>JBDTXQ010000335.1:0-3658 GCA_040006115.1 Usitatibacter sp. | reverse complement strand
ACCTCCGCATTGCGAACGCGGCGCTCTCCCAGCTGAGCTACCACCCCGGTCGAAGAGCGCGATTATAACGGAAGACCGCACGCCCCCGGGAGCCGTGAGCATGAAGGGTGGGTCAGTCCTACAGCAAACCGTGCGCAAGGCTGACAGACCAGTCGTTGCGGTCCTCATAGCATGGCGGGACGATGACCACTCTGGCAGCTGACACCTCGCCGGCCGACGGCACGACCCCGGTTGATGAGCCTGCCGCCGAGGCCACGCCCGCCCCCGAGGCCGCGCCCGCCGACGAGGCAGCGCCCGCCGACGAGGCAGCGCCCGCGGACCGCTCCACCAAGGCGGAGCGGGCCATCGCCACGCCGACCGCCATCGCGCGCGACACGCGCAAGCAGCGCCTGCGAGGCAATCGCTCGCTCGCCGTCCTCGCGGGCGTCGCGGTCGTCATGCTGCTCTACTTCGGCGCCCCGTTCTTCATCCCGCTGATGATGTCGCTCATCATCTCCTTCGCGCTCACGCCGCTCGTGGACGGACTGACCAAGCTGGTCCGCTTGCGCGTGGCCGCCGCCGCGATCGTCGTGCTCTCGTTGCTGGGCTCGATGGGATGGGCCGCCTACGCGTGGAGCGACGACGCGATCGAGATCTGGGAAAAGGCCCCCATCGCGGCGAAGAGCATCTCCAAGTCGCTGCAGAAGATCGCGCAGAAGCCGAGCCCCATCACGGAAATGAAGAAGGCCGCCGTGGAGCTCGAGACGGCCGCGCAGGGCGGCAAGGCCGCGCCCGCCGCCGCGCCCGCCCCGCCCGCGCCCTCGTCGGCGTCGCAGATTTCCGTGTGGCACCTCATCTGGACCGGCGGCAAGAGCGTGGCGGTCGCGGCGGGCCAGCTCATCGTGGTCACGTTCCTCGTGTTCTTTATGCTCTCCTCGGGAAGCCTCTTCAAGAAGAAGATCGTGATCCTCTCGGGGGAGCGGCTCGCGCAGAGGAAGCTCACCGTCGAAATGCTCGACGAGATCGACCTGCAGATCCGTCGTTACCTTCTGGTGATGCTGATCAGCAACGCGCTAGTGGGCGCGGGCACCTGGCTCGTCTTCCACATGGCGGGCGTCGAGTACGCGGGGCTCTGGGGCCTGATGGCGGCGGTGCTGCACACGGTGCCGTATTTCGGCTCCGCGCTGGTCGCGGTGGGCAGCCTCGTGGTGGCGTTCGTGCAGTTCGACGATTGGCAGCACGCCTTCATCGTGGCGGGCTCGTCCGTGGTCGTCGCGACGCTCGTCGGCAACATTTTCTCTACCTGGCTCGCCAGCCGGCAGACGCGCATGAACACCACGGCGGCATTCGTGGGCCTGCTCTTCTTCGGCTGGATCTGGGGACTGTGGGGGCTTCTCCTCGGAATCCCGATCCTCGCGATCGTGAAGACCATCTGCGACCACAACGAGGACTGGAAGCCGGTCGCGGAGCTGCTCGGCCAATAGCGCTCGGCACGCGCCACGATCGGCGCGCCGGAAAGGCGGTGCCCCTGGGCGATAATGGCTCCATGCGCGCCGCCTTCGTTTGCCTCATCCTCGCCCTCGCGGCGCCCGCCCTCGCCCAGCAGGATTCCGGGAACGCGCGACGCGCCCTCGCCACGATCGAGGAGGCGCTCAAGCAGCGGCCCGACGATGCCACGCTTCACTTTTTCCTCGCGCGTTCCCAGGCGCAACTCGGCGACGCGCGCGCCTCGGTCGCCGCGCTCGAGAAGGCCGCCGCGCTCGGCGACGGATTCCTTCCCGCGCGCAACCTCGGATTCGAGAAGGTGTGGGGCGACGCGAAGTTCCAGGAGATGCGCGCCCGGCTCGAGGAGAAGCTGCCGCATCTCGATTACGCGCCGATCGCCTTCGAGCTCGAGGATCGCGAGCTGGTGCCTGAAGGCATGGCGTACGACGCGCCGTCACGCAGCTTCTTCGTCGGCAGCATCAACAAGGCAAAGATCGTGCGCGTGTGGCCCGATGGCGCGGTCACGGAGTTCGCCTCGCGGGTGGATCCCATCCTCGGCGTCGCGGTGGACGCGCCGCGCCGCAAGCTCTATGCGGTGTCGACCTCGGCGCTCACCGAAGAAGGGCGCAAGCAGCGGCGCAATGCCGTCCTCGTATACGACGTCGACTCGCGCAATTTCCTGAGGCGCGTCGACGTGCCCGACGCGATCCAGCTGAACGACGTCGCGATCGCGCGCGGCGGACGCGTGTTCGCCTCCGACTCAGGCAGCGGCGCGATCTACGAGATCCCCGCGGAGGGCGCGGCACGGGTCCTGGTTCCCGCGAACCAGGTGCGCGGCAGCAACGGAGTCGCGGTATCGGCCGATGCGAAGCGCCTCTACATCGCGCATTCGACCGGGCTCGCGGTGGCCGACCTCGACGGCGCGGGCGCCGTGACGCGCGTCGTCAACAAGACGCGCGAGACGGTGGCGGCGATCGACGGGCTCTACGAATGGCAGGGCCAGCTGATCGGCGTGCAGAACGCGACCAACCCCGGGCGCGTGATCCTCATCACGCTGTCGGGCGACGGCGCCTCCATCACGCGCGTGCAGACGCTGCTCTCGCACCACCACAACAATCTCGACGAGCCCACCACCGGTGCCATCACCGAGCGCGGCTTCCATCTCCTCGCCGCCACAGGCATCGGCCACTACAACGAGCGCGGCACGCTCGACGACGTCGACACCCTTCCCAAGCCCACCGTGGTGCGCATCCTCCTGCCGCGATGAAACTGGTTTTAAGTCGTACCTGACACGACTTTTCGGTTGTAGGCCCACGCCATCATCACGGCGCCGGCGAGGATCATCGGCAGCGAGAGCCACTGACCCATGGACATGCCGAGCGCGAGGAGGCCGAGGAAGTCGTCGGGGGCGCGCGCGAATTCGGCGATGAAGCGAAAGGTGCCGTAGCCCACCAGGAAGAGGCCCGAGACAGCGCCGGCGGGGCGGGGCTTCCGGGAGAAGAGCCAGAGCAGGACGAAGAGCGCGATGCCTTCGAGCGCGAACTGGTAGAGCTGCGAGGGATGGCGCGCGATCCGCTCGCGATCGACTTGCGGAAACCACATGCCCCACGGTAGGTCCGTCGGTCGACCGGGGAGCTCGCCATTGATGAAGTTGCCCAGGCGCCCGGCGCCCAGCCCGATCGGCGTCAATGGCGCGATGAAGTCCATCGTGGTGATCCAGCGCAGTTTGCGCACCCAGCAGAACACCGCAATGCCCGCGAGCACGCCGAGGAATCCGCCGTGGAAGCTCATGCCCCCCGCCCAGATCTGCAGGATCTCCGCTGGATGCTCGAGGTAATGCTCGAGCTTGTAGAAGAGGACGTAGCCCAGGCGCCCGCCGAGGATCGTTCCGACCACGCCGTAGATCAGCATGTCGTCCACGTCCTTCTCGGTGATCCCGTTGCCGAGCCCCTGGCGCACGCGCAGCTTGCCGAGCATGATGAAGGCGACGAAGCCGATCACGTACATGAGGCCGTACCAGCGCACCGCCACCGGGCCGAGGCTGAATACGATCGGGTCGAACTGGGGATGGACGAGCAAGTGGATCCTTCCTTCTCTCGGGGTCAGTGCGGCAGCAATACCTTGAGCACCGTGGGCGAGCGCAAGGTCTCGAGGCGTTCGATGCGCCCTTCGCGATTGAAGTGGCCCACCCCCG
>JBDTXQ010000334.1:0-3680 GCA_040006115.1 Usitatibacter sp. | reverse complement strand
CATCGCCGTGAAGGAGCCGGGCACGCTGACACGCCCGATCATCGCGAGGAACGTGTCCGAGATCTTCCTCGTCGACGAGGGCGACATCGAGGAGGCGATCGTGATGCTGCTGGAAATCGAGAAGACCGTGGTCGAGGGCGCGGGCGCCGCTCCCCTCGCGGCGGTCCTGCGCAACCGCGCCCGCTTCGCCGGCAAGCGCCTGGGCCTGGTGCTGGGCGGGGGCAACATCGACCCCCTCATGCTCGCCGAGATCATCGAGCGCGGCATGGCGCGCTCCGGGCGGCTCGCCCGCGTGCGAGTGGAAGTGCGTGACCTGCCCGGCTCGCTCGCGCGCGTGACCGCCTGCATCGCCGACCAGAACGCGAGCATCGAGGAAGTGCACCACCAGCGCACCTTCACCCAGGTGGCGGTGCAGAACGTCGAGATCGAGGTGGTGCTGAAGACCCGCAACCGCGAGCATGTCGAGCAGATCGTCGCCGCGCTGCAAGGGTGCGGCTTCAAGGCGCGCGCCCATCCCGTGGATTGAATACCGACAGGAGAAACGATGAGCATCCAGAGATTGAACGTAGGCAAGCGACTCTCCGAAGCAGTGATCCACGGCGACACGATCTATCTTTCCGGGGAAGTGCCCGACGACACCTCAAAGGACATCACGGGCCAGACGGCGGAGGTGCTCGCCAAGATCGAGAAGCTGCTGAAGCAGGCGGGGAGCGACAAGACGAAGATCCTCTCCGCGCAGATCTTCCTTCCCGACATGAACGACTTCGCCGGCATGAACGTGGCGTGGGAGAAGTGGGTCGTGCCCGGGCAAACCCCGGCGCGCGCGACCATCGAGGCAAGGCTCGCAAACCCGGCCTACAAGGTCGAGATCATGTGCATCGCAGCTCTCTAACCCAAAAGGGGACTTCAGCATGTCGTTCGCATCCCGGATTCGCACCGCCGCCGCCGCGGCGCTCTCGTTCGCAACGCTTGGCGCGCTCGCGCAGGCCCCCGGCGTGGAATTGATCCCGCGCGCGCTCTTCTTCGGCAACCCGAGCAAGTTCCAGGGGCAGGTGAGCCCCGACGGCCAGTGGATCTCGTGGATCGCGCCGCGCGACGGCGTGCTCAACATCTGGGTGGCGCCCGCCTCGGACCTCTCGAAGGCGAAGCCGCTCACCGAAGAGAAGACGCGCCCCATCCGGCAGCACTTCTGGGCACGCAACAGCAAGATGGTCCTCTTCATCAACGACCGCGGCGGCGACGAGAACTATCTGCTGTACGGCGTCGATCCGAACGGCGGGGCGTTGAAGAGCTTCACGCCGTTCCAGAAGACGCGCGTGTTGGCCATCCAGTCGAGCCGCAAGCATCCCGACGAGATCCTCATCGGCCTGAACAACCGCGACGCGCGCTTCCACGATGTGCATCGCCTGAATCTCGTGACCGGCGAGCTGAAGCTCGTCTACCAGAACAACGAGTTCGCCGGCTTCACCGCGGACGAGGACCTGAAGGTGCGCTTCGCCCAGCGCGAGAAGCCCGGTGGATCGTCGGAGATCCTGCGTTTCGACGACGGCAAGACCACGCCCTTCGCGGAAGTACCGGCGGAAGATTCCATCACCACGCACCTGGTCGACCTGCTCCCCGACGGCAAGACCCTCTATTGGATCGACAGCCGCGGCCGCGACAAGGCGGCGCTCGTCGCTCAGGACGTGGCTACGGGCGCCAAGCGCGTGCTGGGCGAGAGCACCCGCGCCGATGTGGCCGATGTGATGGTGAACCCGCGCACGCACGTGGCGGAAGCGTATTCGGTGAATTACCTGAAGAACGAGTGGTTCCCGCTGGGCGACGCCGTCAGGGCCGACATCGCCGCGTTGAACGCGGCGGTGAAGGGGCAATGGAAAGTGGCGAGCCGCAACGAAGCCGACACGGTTTGGGTGATCCAGGCCGACGAGGTCACCAAGCCGGTCGCCTACTACCTCTACCACCGCAAGGCGCGCAAGCTCGCGCCGCTCTTCGTGACGCGCCCCGACCTCGAAGGCAAGCCGCTCGCGCCCATGTACGGCGTCGAGATCAAGGCGCGCGACGGCTTGACGCTTCCCTCGATGCTCACGCTGCCCGTGGGCGCCTCGGCCGACGGCGGCATGCGCCCCGTGAAGCCGCTGCCGATGGTGCTCAACGTGCACGGCGGCCCGTGGGCGCAGGACGTGTTTGGCTACCACTCGGAAGCGCAGTGGATGGCCAACCGCGGCTACGCGGTGCTGCAGGTGAACTATCGCGGCTCGACCGGCTTCGGCAAGTCGTTCGTCGAGGCCGCCACCCACGAGTTCGGCGGCAAGATGCACGAGGACCTGGTCGACGCCGTGAAGTGGGCGGTCGACTCCGGCATCACCACCGCTGACAAGGTCGCGATCTACGGTGGCTCCTACGGCGGATATGCGACCCTCGTCGGGCTCACCTTCACGCCGACCACCTTCGCCTGCGGCGTGGACATCGTCGGGCCCTCGAGCCTCGTCTCGTTGATCGAAAGCTTCCCCGACTACTGGAAGCCCTTCCTCGAGAGCTCGTGGTATCGCCGCGTCGGAAATCCGGCGAAACCGGACGAGCGCGAGCATCTCCTCTCGCGCTCGCCGATCTCGCGCATGGACCGCATCCAGAGGCCGCTGCTCATCGCGCAGGGCGCCAACGACCCACGCGTCACGCAGAAGGAATCCGACCAGATCGTGGCGGCGCTGGTCGAGAAGAAGATTCCCGTGACCTACGTGCTCTACGCCGACGAGGGCCACGGCTTCGCGCGCCCCGAGAACCGCATCTCGTTCTACGGGATCACCGAGAATTTCCTCGCCAAGTGCCTCGGCGGGCGCGCCGAAGGGCTCACGACGTTCCCCGGCGCGAAGATCTCGGTCCCGCAGGGCGCCGAGTTCGTCCCGGGGCTTTCGCAAGCGGTGGGCCGCTCGTGAAGGTCGTCATCACCGGCGGCGGGGGCTTCATCGGCTCACGCATCGCGCAGAGCCTCGCGGCGAAGGACCCGAAGGCCGAGATCACGCTCGTCGACATGGCGTTTCCGCCCGGCCTGGAGTCGCGCTTCAAGTGCGTGGCGGGCGACGTCGCCGCGGCCGCGGTGATCGAGAAAGCGCTAGGCCGCGACACGGATTCGATCTTCCACCTCGCCGCGGTGGTGAGCGGCGGGGCGGAGGCCGACTTCGACCTGGGCTACCACGTGAACATGGACGGCACGCGCGTCCTGCTGGAAGCCGCGCGCAAGCTCCCCAAGCCGGCTAAGTTGGTCTACGCGAGCTCGGTGGCGGCGTTCGGCGGCGTGTTGCCCGACGTGCTCGACGACTCCACCACGCCTGCTCCGCAAACTTCCTACGGCGCACAGAAGGTGATCGGCGAGTACCTCGTCGCCGACTACACGAGGAAGGGCTTCATCGACGGTCGGTCGCTGCGGCTTCCCACCGTTGTGGTGCGGCCCGGCAAGCCCAACCTGGCGGCGTCGTCATTCGCGAGCGGAATCATTCGCGAGCCGCTTGCCGGCGTCGCGGCCGACTGCCCGGTGCCTGACACCACGGGCGTTTGGATCCTCTCGCCTTCGGGCGTGGTGGCGTCGTTCCTACATGCCCACGATCTCCCGTCGTCGGCGTGGCCCACGACGCGCGTAGTGAACCTGCCCGGCATCACGCTCACCGTGCGCGAGATGATCGACG
>JBDTXQ010000333.1:0-3715 GCA_040006115.1 Usitatibacter sp. | reverse complement strand
CAGCGCGCCAGAATCGCCTGCTGCAAGGCGGCGCCTGAATGCCCGGGGAATTGCGCCGCTTCGTCCTTTACGCCGTGGCGGGATTCGCGGCCACCGGGACCCATTACGCCGTCATGATGGCGCTCGTCGCCTGGGCGAACGTGCCGGAGGTCGCCGCCTCGTGCGTGGGATTTCTCGCCGGCGCGTGCGTGAAGTACCCGCTCAACTATTGGACGGTCTTCGGCAGCCGGCAGGGCCACCGGGTCGCGATGGCGCGCTTCGTCGTCGCCCTCGCCGTGAGCTTCGTGCTGAATGCCGCGCTCCTCGCTTTCCTGCTGCGCGCGCTGGACGTGCACTACATGGTCTCGCAGGTGCTCACCACCGGCGCGGTGCTGTCGGTGAACTACCTGCTAGCGCGCTACTGGATTTTCCTCGCCCGCGGCGCGGCCGGCGAGAAGGAAGCGCCCTGAGCCGAAGTCGAGGAAGGCGGGGCGTGCGAGCCCCCAGCGCCACGCGCGATAGGCGAATGACGCTCCCACGACGCCCAGCCCGTAGCGCACTGAGCGCGCGAAGCTGATCGAGCTCGAGTCGCCGCGATATCGCGTCGGGCACGAGATCTCGCCGATCGGAATGTCGCGCGCGATCGCCTGCACGAGCATCTGGTTATCGAAGAGGAAGTCGTCGGAGTTGGCGAGCAGCGGCAGCTGCAGCAGCGCCTCGCGCGAGAAGGCGCGATAGCCGGAGTGGTATTCGGAAAGCTTGGCGCCGGTGAGGAGGTTCTGCAGCGCCGTGAGCGCGCGGTTGGAGACGTACTTCCACCACGGCATCCCGCCCGCCAGCGCCCCGGACGATCCGCCTCCCAGGATGCGCGATCCCAGCACCACGCCGTAGACCCCCGAGGCGATCATGCCGGCGATGGCGGTGATGAGCTTCGGCTCGTACTGGTAATCGGGGTGCAGCATCACCACGATGTCGGCGCCCTCCGCGAGCGCCGCGCGGTAACAGGTCTTCTGGTTCGCGCCGTAGCCGCGGTTTTCCGGATGCACGTGCACCTTGCGGATGCCCAGCCGCTTCGCGACCTCCACTGTCTTGTCGTTGCTGCCGTCGTCGACGAGAATGACCTCATCGACGAGCCCGCTCGGAATGTCGTTGAAGGTAAGCTCGAGCGTGCCGGCCGCGTTGAACGCGGGGAGCACCACGACAAGTTTCCTGCCGTCGATCATGGCGACATTTTCGCACGGCCGGCCCCGGCGGCGCAGTCGGTTAGAGTTCCCTTTCCATGAAGAACACCCTTTCGATCGAATCCGTCGCCGGCCACGCGGACTTCCTGCGCCTCGCCGACATCCCCGGGATCCGGGTGGAGCTGCGCTACGCCACGCCCGGCAACTTCGTGGGCGCAGACATGTACTCGCCCTTCGACTGCGCGTGGCTGCACCGCGACGCGGCCGAGTCCCTTGGCAAGGCCGCCGAGGTCCTCGCCAGGCGCGGCGCCGGCGCGACGATCCTCGTGCTCGACGCGCTGCGCCCGCAGCGCGTGCAGGAGCGCATGTGGGCCGCGCTCGAAGACACCGGCCTCACCCGCTACCTCGCCCATCCGGCGCGCGGATCGATCCATTCGTTCGGCATGGCGGTGGACGCGACGCTGGTGGACGCGTCGGGCCGGGAGCTCGACATGGGCACGGGCTTCGACGACTTGAGCGAGCGTTCCCATCCGGCGCTGGAGGACGCGCTCCTCGCGCGGGGCGAGCTTGGCGCCGCCCACCTCGAGAACCGGCGGCTGCTGCGCTCGGTGATGCAGGAGGCCGGGTGGCGCGGCATCAACAGTGAATGGTGGCACTTCGACGGCGGCGACCGCGACCTCATCAGGGAGCGGTACCTGCGCGTTCTCTAGGCGCGACGACCCATTCGAGGAGCGCGTCGAGGATGGGGCGCGCCACGGTGCTCACGGCGAGCGCGTGGTTGATCATCGCGACGACGATGTACGTCTCGCCGGCGTCGTCCTTGAGGTATCCCGCGACCGCGCTCACGTCCTTCAGGGTGCCGGTCTTGATGCGGCCGCGGTCCGCGGCGCTCGTGCCGCGCAGGCGCCGTTGCATCCCGCCATCCACTGCGACGATCGGCAGGCTCGCGAGGAATTCCGGCGCCCACGGGCTCGCGAGCCCCGCCTCGAGCACCGCGGCGAGGTCCGCTGGCCTGATGCGCTCGAGGCGCGAGAGGCCGGAGCCGTTGTCGAGGACGAGGCCTTGGGCGGCGATGCCGTTGCGCACGAGCCAGGCGCGGACCTCGCGCTCGGCCGCCTTCGCTGTATTCGCGCGCTCGCCCGGCGCCTCGCTCTTCCCGAGAGCGAGGTAGATCACGCGGGTGATCGGGTTGTCGGAGCGCTTGTTGATGTCGAATACGATCTCTCCCAAGGCGCGCGACCGGTGCTCGGCGAGAAGGCGCGTGCCCGCGGGCGATTCGCCCTCTCGCGTACTGCCGCGGAGCACCCCGCCCAGGCGGCTCCACTCCGCGCGGAAGAGGCGATCGGCGAACAGCGTGCGATCGAGGACGTTGATCTCGGTCGCGACCGTGCATCCCTTCGGGAAGGTGCCGCCGAGCACGATGAGGATGGAACCGCCGCGAACGGCCTTCACCTCGGGAAGGGTCCAGCCATTCTCCCAATCGGCGCAGGCCCCCTCCACGAGCTCGAAGGCGGGGACCACGCTCACGCCCGCAAGCGCCGGGCTCATCGCTGCGCGCACTTTGCGCTCGTCCGACGCAATGTCAACCTGCACGAGGTTGGTATTGAGCAGCAACGCGTCCGGAATCACGTTGTAGCGGAATTCCGGGGTCTCGTCGAAAGGTCCCACCCCAACGTCGGTGCGCGGCGGGCTGAACGCGCTGCGATCGAGCAGGAAGTCGCCGCGCACCTCGCGGATGCCCTGCAGGCGAACGCTGCGCAGCATGCGCTGGAAAGCGCTCGCGTCGAGATCGACGTCGGCGCCCCCTCGCAGCACCAGGTCGCCCTTCAGGACGCCATCGACGACTTCGCCGCGCGTGCGCAACTGCGATCGCCCGTGAAAGGCCGGGCCCAGGATCTCGAGAGCCGCGAGCGAGGTGAGCACCTTCAGGGTCGAGGCGGGCTGCATGGCCCGTTCGGCCTGGTGGGAAAGGAGCACCTTGCCGTTCGAGACGCGGCGCACCATGACGCCCATCGCGTCCTCGGGGATGCCGGCTGCCTCGAGCCGCGCGCGCACGTCCGGCGGAAGATCGGCGCGGGCCGCGGGCACGCCGGCCGCGATGAGCAAGGCAACGATCAGGATGCGAGTCGCCATGGGGTCGGGGAGGGTCCGGATTCGGGAATTTGTAATTTTGCAGCACATTGAGCAGAATCCGGGGGACAACGTGCCCTGGTCGTGGCGCGACCGCATATAAAACCAATTTAATCAGGGAGAAATCCAGGTGAAACCCGCCAAGCTCGCCCAGGCCCTTTCGCTCATCTTCGTCGCCGGCACCGCCTTCGCGCAGCAGGACGTGCAGAAGGGCGAACGCATAGAGATCACGGGCAGCAGCATCAAGCGTATCCAGGAGGAAGGTGCGCTGCCCGTGCAGATCATCACCCGCAAGGATATCGAGCGGCGCGGCATCACCAGCGCGGAGGAGCTGGTATCCCTCATCTCCGCGAACGGCACCGGCGCGGATAACCTGTCGTCCAACGTCGGCATCCAGCTCGGCACGACCGACCGCAACAACAACG
>JBDTXQ010000332.1:0-3719 GCA_040006115.1 Usitatibacter sp. | reverse complement strand
CTCCACCACGACAAGCTCTCGATCGAGGGCATCGCGGTCGGGGTGATCCGCAATCTTCACGCGCGCGCATGAAAGCGACGGTCGCGGAGCTCAGCAAGCTGCCCGGTATATGGCGCGGCGGCGAGCTCGAGAACGCATGCCATGCGGTGGTGCCTACGGGCCATGCCGCACTCGATAGCGAGCTGCCCGGCGGCGGCTGGCCCACGGGCACTCTGTCTGAAGTGCTGCATGAGGGCGTCGGCATCGGCGAAGTCGGCTTCCTCGCCGGGGCCATCGCGCGCGCAGGCGAGGGAGGCCGCATGATCGCGTGGATCAATCCTCCGAACCTGCCTTATGCGCCGGCGCTCGCGCAGATGGGCATCGCGCTCGAGCGCTGCCTGGTGATTCGCCCGGCAAGCAAGGAAGACGCGTTGTGGGCCACAGAGCAGGCGCTTCGCTCGGGGGCTTGCGGCGTGGTGCTCTTCTGGCTCGCGCAGGATGAGTACGCATGGCTGCGCCGCTTCCAGATGGCGGCGGAAGCGGGGCGCTCGATGGCGATCTACTTCCGCTCGATGGCGGCCGAGAAGCTCTCCACGCCCGCTCACCTGCGCGTGGTGCTCGTGCACGCGCAGGGTTGCCTCCAGGTCCGCATTCCCAAGCGGCGCGGGCCTCCGCTGCTTGCGCCTGTGTCCCTGCGCCTTTCTACCTGGCCGCGGGGAGGGGGTTCGAGCAGCTTGGAGTCTCACTCCATCATCGCCTTCCCCCCATACGCCAGGGCCGTCGCTTAAGGCCCCATTGCCGTGCTCTGGGTTGCGCTCGAGTTGCCCTCATTGCCCCTGCAGATCTGCGAGCGTGCTGGTGCCTGTAGCGATCCCCTGGTGATTTCCGAGGGGCCCGCGCAACGCCCGGTCGTCACTTGCGCGAACGAAGCGGCGCGCCGCGCGGGCATTCGCGAAGGCCAGGCGGTCGCGGCTGCAAAGGCGCTCGCCGTGGAGCTGCGCACCGTCTCGCGCGATATCGACTCCGAACGCGAGACCCTGGAAAGGCTCGCGGCATGGGCCGGGCAGTTCACGCCGATGTCCTGCGTCGACGGGCAGGGCGTCGTGATGGAAGTGGAGGCGTGCCTGCGGCTCTTCGACGGCCACGCCAAGCTCACGGGCGCGATCCAGCGCGGCGTTCGAGAGATGGGCTTCCATGCAACGGTCGGCATCGCGCCCACGCCGCTTGCTGCGCGCCTCTTCGCTCGCGCCGAGGCGCGGGGATTGCAAGTGCGTAGCTGCCTCGCGGTGAGCGAGCTTCGCGAACGGCTCGCAGACCTGCCGCTTTTCCTCCTCGAGTTGCCCGGGAAGACGCTCGCTCGCCTCACCGATCTCGGCGTGCTGCGCCTGAAGGACATCCTCGATCTCCCCGCCGAGGGCATCGCGCGTCGCTTCGGCCCGGAGATCGTAGTCTCGCTCGAGCGTCTCACCGGGGGCATCCCCGATCCGCGCCTGCCCTACGTGCCGCCGCCGCGGTTTCGCTCGCGCCTCGAGCTGCCCGCGCAGGCCGAAGGCGTCGAGGCGCTGCTTTTCCCCTTGCGGCGCCTCCTCGCCGAGTTCGAAGGCGCGATGCGCGCGCGCGGGGCAGGGGTCCAGCGGCTCTCGCTCGTCCTCGAGCATGGGCGCAAGGCGGGCACCCGCGTCCCCCTCGATTTCTCTTCTCCCGAGCGCGAAGCCGACTTCATCCTCGCCATCGCGCGCGAGAAGCTGGGACGCCTCACGTTGTCCGCGCCCACGCTCGCGCTCGACCTGCGCGCCGAGGCGCTGCTCGCCTACGTCCCGCGCGAAGCGACGTGGCTTCCCGGAGCGAAGGAGCAGGCCCTCGACCGCGAGCGCCTCCTCGAGCGCCTCGCCGCGCGCCTGGGCGCCGAGCGTGTCTTCGGCATCGCCATCGCCGACGACCACCGTCCCGAGAGGGACTGGAAAAAAACCGGGGACAGACCTCGGTTTTCACAGAGTGGAAACCGAGGTCTGTCCCCGGTTTCGGGCCGACGGCCCACGTGGCTGCTGCGTCGCCCGCAGAAGCTCATCACGCGCGATGGCGAGCCGAGCTGCCAGGGCGAGCTGATCCTGCTCGCGGGGCCGGAGCGCATCGAGGCGGGGTGGTGGGATGGCGAGGAGGTGAGCCGCGATTACTACATGGCGGCGAACCCGCGCGGCGAGACGTTCTGGATTTTTCGCGAGCACCGCGGCGCGCAGGCCTGGTTCTTGCACGGGGTGTTCGCGTGATCCCCGGCTACGCGGAGCTGCATTGCCTCACCAACTACAGCTTCCTGCGCGGCGCCTCGGATCCGGAGGAGCTCGTGCATCGAGCCGCAGAGCTCGGCTATCGCGCGCTCGCCATCACCGACGAATGCTCGGTCGCGGGCGTGGTGCGCGCCCACGTCGCCGCCAGGGAAGTTGGGTTCAAGCTCATCATCGGCTCGGAATTCTCGCTCGCCGACGGCATGAAGCTCGTGCTCCTCGCCGCCAACATCGCGGGCTACGAGGCCTTGTGCGAGCTCATCACGAAGGCGCGCCGTGCCGCTCCCAAGGGCGAATACCGCCTCGCGCGCGAGGACTTCCCGCTATGCCCCGCAGGCTTGCAGGCCCTCTGGTTGCCGCCGCGAAAAGTCGTACCTGACACGACTTTCGAAGGCGAATGGGTTGCGAATCGTTTTCAGGGGAATGCGTGGATCGGGATCGAGCTGCACCGGGGAGCGGATGACGCGGCAAGGATCGCCGGTGTCGAGGTGATCGGCGCGCGACTCGGCCTCACGTGCGTGGCGGCGGGCGACGTGCACATGCACGCGCGAGCGAGGAAGAGGCTGCAGGACGTGATGACCGCGATCCGCCACAAATGCCCGCTCGCGGAGGTGGGCCGCAAGCTCCAGCCCAACGGGGAGCGCTACCTGCGCTCCATCGGCAGGCTTTCCGCGATCAATCCCGCGCGCCTCCTCGCCACCACCCTCGATCTCGCCGCGCGCTGCACCTTTTCCCTGGACGAGATCCGCTACGAGTATCCCGATGAGCTCGTGCCCGCGGGCGAGACGCCTTCCATGCACCTGAAGGCGCTCACGATGAAAGGGCTCGCGCGGCGTTATCCGCAGGGCGCTCCGGCCAAGGTCGTGCAAACCGTCGAGCACGAGCTGAAGCTCATCGCTGAGCTCGCCTACGAGCCCTTCTTCCTCACCGTGAACGACATCGTGGAATTCGCGCGCGGCCAGGGCATCCTTTGCCAGGGGCGCGGCTCCGCGGCCAACTCCGCGGTCTGCTACTGCCTCGGCATCACGGAAGTCGACCCGGGAAGGATGTCGGTCCTCTTCGAGCGCTTCATCTCCAGGGAAAGGAACGAGCCGCCCGACATCGACGTCGACTTCGAGCACCAGCGCCGAGAGGAGGTGATCCAGTACATCTACGGGAAATACGGCCGCGAGCGGGCGGCGATCACCGCGGTCGTCATCACCTACCAGCCGCGGAGCGCGCTGCGCGACGTAGGCAAGGCCCTGGGCCTGTCGCTCGACCAGGTCGAGCTCCTCTCGAAATCCATGTCGTGGTGGGACGACCGCGAGGCGATGAAGAAGCGCCTCGTCGAGGGCGGCTTCGATCTCGACAACCGCGTGATCCAGCAGGTGATCGGCCTCACGCAGGAATTGATCGGCTTCCCGCGCCACCTCTCGCAGCACCCCGGCGGCTTCGTGATCGACAACCGCAGGCTCTCGC
>JBDTXQ010000331.1:0-3727 GCA_040006115.1 Usitatibacter sp. | reverse complement strand
TGATCGTGGTGGGCTTGCCGTAGAGGCCGAAGCTCGCGGGGAATGGCGGCTTGAAGCGCGGCTGGCCCTTCTTGCCCTCGAGCGACTCCAGCAGCGCCGTCTCCTCGCCGCAGATATAGGCGCCGAAGCCGTGGTGCGCGTGGAGCTCGAAGTCGAAGCCGCCGCCAAGGACGTTCTTGCCCAGGAAGCCCGCATCGCGCGCTTCCTGCAGCGCGCGCTCGAAGATCTCGTACTCTTTCCAGATCTCGCCGTGGATGTAGTTGTATCCGACGGTGGCGCCAATCGCGTAGCCCGCGATGATCATGCCCTCGATCAAGGCGTGCGGGTTGTAGCGGATGATGTCGCGGTCCTTGAACGTGCCCGGCTCGCCCTCGTCGGAGTTGCAGACGATGTACTTCTGGCCGGCGAAGCTCTTCGGCATGAACGACCACTTGAGGCCCGTGGGGAATCCCGCGCCGCCGCGCCCGCGAAGCGCCGACTTCTTCACCTCCGCGATCACCGCATCGGGGGTGAGCTTGTCCGCCACGATCTTCGCGATGGCCTTGTAGCCGCCGCGCTCCTGGTATCCCTTCAAGCCCCAGTTGGACCCGTCGAGGTCCTTCATGATGACGGCGTCGGGGCCGTAGTCGAGCATCGCCGTCATTTCAGCTCCTCGGCGAGCATCCGGTCGATCTTCTCCGGCGTCATGAAGCTGCACATGCGCTTGTTGTTCACGATCATCACGGGCGCGTCGCCGCACGCGCCCATGCACTCGCCTTCCTTGAGGGTCACGCGCCCGTCGGCGCTCGTCTGGTTGAAGGCGGTCAACCCGAGCTTGTGCTTCATGTGCTCGGCCGCATCGACCGATCCCGACAACGCGCAAGGCAGGTTGGTGCAGATCACGACCTTGTACCTGCCGAGGGGTTTCAACTGGTACATGTTGTAGAAGGTCGCGACCTCGTACACCCACACCGGCGGCATGCCGAGGACGGTGGCGACCTCCTCCATCACTTCGTTCGAGAGCCAGCCGTGCTGGTCCTGGGCAATGGCGAGCGCGGACATCACCGCCGACTGCCGCTGCTCGGGCGGGTATTTCGCGGCCTCGCGCTCGATTCTCTCCAGGGATTCGGGGGAAAGGAGGCCCATGCTCAGATCTCGTCCTTCCAGTAGTCGACCGCCTGCTCCACGTGCGTCATGTGGCGCACCCTGCCGGCCCCGGCAGAGCCACCGAACGCGCCGATCTTCTTCGAGTCCGGGTATTCGCAGACCTCCGCCGGCATCATCGTGGAGACCGAGATGTAGGCAAGCTCGCCGTCCGAGTCGTTCACGATCTGGTGCGCGGTGTCAGGGCCGCCCGTCGGGCAGCAGATGAAATCGCCCGCGCGGATCCTGCGCGTCTCGTTGCCGTAGCGAAGCAGTCCCGTCCCCTTCACGATGAAGAACATCTCCTCTTCGGCGCGATGGCTGTGGAAGGGGCACGAGGCCTTGCCGGGCGGGACCACGTCGTAGGAGTAGCCGAGGTCCTTCGCGCCGACGAGTGGGCCCACGCGCGCGCAGTCCGATAAGAACTTCGTCCCCTGCTCGAAATGCTCGAGGGGGAGCGCGTCGATGTTGATCACGCGGGAATCGATCACGCCGCTCATCGGTCGATCTCCCCGAAAACGATGTCCATGGTGCCGATGATCGCGACCACGTCGGCGATCATGTGGCCCTTCGCCATTTCGTCCATGGCGGCCAGGTGCGGAAAGCCCGGCGCGCGGATCTTCAGGCGCCACGGCTTGTTGGCGCCGTCGCTCATGAGGAAGATGCCGAACTCGCCCTTCGGATGCTCGACGGCGCAGTAGACCTCGCCCTGCGGCACGAACATTCCCTCGCTGAAGAGCTTGAAGTGGTGGATCAGCTCCTCCATGCTCTCCTTCATCTCGGTGCGCGAGGGCGGCGCCACCTTGTGGTTGGCGCTGATCACGGGGCCGGGGTTCTTGCGCAGCCAGTCCACGCACTGCTTGATGATGCGGCTGGACTCGCGGAACTCGTGCACGCGGATGAGATAACGGTCGTAGCAATCGCCGTTGGTGCCGATGGGGATGTCGAACTCGAGCTTGTCGTAGACCTCGTAGGGTTGCTTCTTGCGCAGGTCCCAGGCCACGCCCGAGCCGCGCAACATGGGGCCGGTGAAGCCGAGGGCCTGCGCCCGCTCCGGGGTGACCACGCCAATGCCGACGGTGCGCTGCTTCCAGATGCGGTTCTCGGTGAGGAGCGTCTCGTAGTCGTCCACGTAGCCGGGAAAGCGCCGGGTGAAGTCCTCGATGAAATCGAGCAGCGACCCCTGGCGGTTCTCGTTCAGCTCGCGCACCTTCTCGGCGCTCCTCACCGTCGAGGGGGCATATCGGGGCATCTTCTCCGGCAAGTCGCGGTAAACGCCGCCCGGGCGGTAGTAGGCGGCGTGCATGCGCGCTCCCGACACCGCCTCGTACATGTCCATCAGGTCCTCGCGCTCGCGGAAGGCGTAGAGGAAGACCGTCATCGCGCCCACGTCGAGCGCGTGCGAGCCGATCCACAGCAGGTGATTGAGGATGCGCGTGATCTCGTCGAACATCACGCGGATGTACTGGGCGCGGATCGGGACATCGACGCCGAGGAGCTTCTCGATCGCCATCACGTACGCGTGCTCGTTGCACATCATCGACACGTAGTCGAGGCGGTCCATGTACGGCACGTTCTGCAGGTAGGTGCGCGTCTCGGCGAGCTTCTCGGTGGCTCGATGCAACAACCCGATGTGAGGATCGGCGCGCTGGATCACCTCGCCATCGAGCTCGAGTACCAACCTCAACACGCCGTGGGCGGCGGGGTGTTGCGGCCCGAAGTTCATCGTGTAATTGCGAATTTCAGCCATGGCTATTTCTTGCCCGACTCGCCGTACACGTCTTCGCGCGTGACGCGCGGCACGATCTCGCGCGGCTCGATGGTGACGGGCTGGTAGACCACGCGCTTCTGCTCCGGGTCGTAGCGCATCTCGACATAGCCCGCGATCGGGAAGTCCTTGCGGAACGGGTGGCCCATGAAGCCGTAGTCGGTGAGGATGCGGCGCAGGTCCGGGTGGCCACGGAAGACGATGCCGTAAAGGTCGAACGCCTCGCGCTCGTACCAGTTGGCGCCGGGCCACACCGGGATGATCGATTCCACCGCGGGGAAATCGTCGGCGGGGCAGAACACGCGCACGCGCACGCGAGTGTTGTGGGTGATGGAGAGCAGGTTGTAGAGGACCGCGAAGCGCGCGCCATCCCAGGAATTGTCGTAGCCCTGGTAGTCGATGCCGACCAGGTCCACCAGCTGCGTGAAGGCGAAGGACGGGTCGTCGCGCAGTTGCACTGCCATCGCGACGAAGTCCGGCGCCGCGACCTGGAGCGTGAGCTGGCCGCGGTCGACCACCGACGTCGCGATCTTGTCGCCGAGCACCGCGGCGAGCGCGGCCTGGAGGGTCTCGATGGGTGCCGGCATGGGCTAGCGGCGCGAGATGGTCTGGGTGCGCTTGATCTTGTTCTGCAGCTGGATCAAGCCGTAGAGGAGCGCTTCCGCCGTCGGCGGACACCCCGGGACGTAGATGTCCACCGGCACGATGCGGTCGCAGCCGCGCACGACGGAATACGAGTAGTGGTAGTAGCCGCCGCCGTTGGCGCACGAGCCCATGGACACCACCCAGCGCGGCTCGGCCATCTGGTCGTACACCTTGCGCAGCGCCGGCGCCATC
>JBDTXQ010000330.1:0-3727 GCA_040006115.1 Usitatibacter sp. | reverse complement strand
AAACACCATGGCCAAGGTCCTCACTCAGGCCCAAATCGACGCGTTCTGGCGCGACGGATGTGCATTCCCCATCCGCGTGATGACCGAGGGCGACGCGACCGCGATCCGCAATCGCCTCGAGGCCTTCGAGAACGGGAGTGGCGGGCCGCTCAAGGGGGCATTGCGCCACAAGTCGCACCTCCTCTTCACGTGGCTGGCCGACCTCGTCCGCGACAACCACATCGTCGACGCGATCGAGGATCTGTATGGCGCCAACCTCTTCTGCTGGACCACCAATTTCTTCATCAAGGAGGCGAACAACCCGGCGTTCGTCTCCTGGCACCAGGACTCGACCTATTGGGGCCTCGACCGGCCCGACGTCGTCACCGCGTGGGTCGCGCTCACGCCGAGCAACATGTCGAACGGGGCGATGGGCTTCATCCCCGGCACGCACAAGAAGGACCAGCTCCCGCACCGCGACACGTTCGCGAAGAACAACCTCCTCACCCGAGGGCAGGAGATCGCGGTGGCGGTGAACGAAGGAGACGCGGTCACCATCGAGCTCGCGCCGGGCGAGATGTCGCTGCACCACGTGCGCCTCGTGCACGGCTCGCCCCCGAACCCCTCGAGCGACCGGCGCATCGGCTTCGCGATCCGCTACATCCCGACCTCCGTGAAACAGGTCGCGGGCGAGGACAGCGCGACCCTGGTGCGCGGCGTCGACAACGAGCACAACTTCGAGCACGAGCCCCGGCCTTCGCGCGACATGGACCCCGCCTTCCTCGAGCTGCACCGCAAGATCGCCGAGCGCAACGCGCAGATTCTCTACCGCGGCACGGAGGTGAAGAGCTACGACGACCGCAAGGCGCTCCCCGACGACCGGGCCGCATGATGGACACGCACGCGAAAGCCCAGCACTTCCAGAAGCTGCACCTCGGACCCGACATCCTCGTCATCGCCAACGCCTGGGACGCGGCGAGCGCGCGCGTCTTCGAACATGCGGGCATGAAGGCCATCGGCACCGGCAGCGCGGGCATCGCCTTCAGCCACGGCTATCCCGACAATGAGGCGATTCCGCGCGACGTGATCCTCGCCGCCACCCGCGAGATCGTGCGCATCGTGGATGTCCCCGTCACCGCGGACATCCTCTCCGGGCTCGGGACGACGATCGACGAGGTCGTCGCAACCGTGAAGGAAGTGATCGCGATCGGCGCCGTGGGAGTAAACGTCGAGGACGGATCCGACACGGGCGGCGCGCATCTCATCGACATCGAGGAGCAGGCGGAGAAGATCGCTGCGATCGCCGCGGCCGTGCGCGCGTCGGGAATTCCGATCGTGATCAACGCACGCACCGACAGCTTCTGGCTCAAGATCGGCGACGAGAGGCAACGCCTCGCGGAAAGCATCGAGCGCGCGAATCGCTACCGCGAAGCCGGGGCGAGCTGCCTCTTCGTCCCGTCCGCCGCGGACAAGGCGACCATCAAGACGCTGGTGGACGAGATCGACGGTCCCCTCAACATCCTCACCGTTCCCGGCTGCCCGCCCATCGCCGAGCTGCAGGCCCTCGGCGTGCGCCGCGTGAGCGAAGGCTCCGGCCCGATGCGCGCCTGCATGATGCTCACCCGCAAGATCGCCGGGGATCTTCTCACCTCGGGCACCTACACCCGATTCCACGCCGAGGCCGTCCCCTACCCCGAAGCCAACAAGCTCTTCGATAGATAACCGGGTCACATCGCGGTCTTCCAGATCCCCACCAGGCGGCCCTCGGGATCGGCGAAGAGGGAGAAGGCGCCCATGCCGGGCCACGGCTCGGGCTTGTCGGCCTCCTTACCGCAAGATTCGAAAGAAAATCCTACGCCTCGATCTTCGCCTCGGCGATGAGCTTGCGATATTTCTCCACTTCCTTCCTCCAGAACACGGCGAATTGCTCGGGGCTGCCGGAGCTCACGTCGGCGTCGAGATCCTTCAGGCGCTGCGCCACCTCGGGCTGCCTGAGGATCGCCTGCACCTCGCTGGAAAGGCGCATCACGATTTCCCTCGGAAGCCTGGCCGGACCGGCAAGCCCGTACCACGTGGCGATTTCGTAGCCGGGCAGCGTCTCGGCGACGGCGGGCACGTTCGGCAGGTTCGGCAAGCGCTTGGGCGAGCACACCGCAAGGAGCTTCAGCTTGCCGCCGTTCACCTGGGGCAGCGCGGAGCCGGTCGAGCTGAAGGTGAGGTCAACGTCGCCGGAGATCAGCGCAGAGAGCGCTTCACCCGTGCCCTTGAAAGGCACGTGCAGCATGTCCACGCCCGCCGCGAGCTTGAATGCCTCGCCGGCGATGTGCTGGATGCTGCCCACGCCTGAGGACGCGAAGGTGAGCCTGCCCGGGTTCGCCTTGGCGTAAGCGATGAGCGACTTCACGTCGGCGAACTTGTGCTTCGGATGGTGGCAGAGCATCTGCGGAGTGATGCCGATCAGCGCGATGGGCGTGAAGTCGCCGATGGGGTCGAAGCGGTCCTTCGAGACGAGCAGCGGCCCGATCGCATTGGAGTTGATGTGCGCGAGCTGGAGCGTGTATCCGTCGGGCGCCGCCTTCGCCACCAGCTCCGAGCAGATCGTCCCCGTGGCGCCGGTGCGGTTGTCGACGATCACCGCTTGGCCGAGCCGCTCCGGGAGCTTGCTTGCGACGAGGCGCGCCATGGCGTCGGCGCCGCCGCCCGGGGGGAATCCCACCAGCAGCTTGATGGGCTTGGTGGGCCAGGGCGCCTGGGCCCGCGAAGCGAGCGCGCCCATCATCGGCAATGCGGCGATCGCCGCGAGGAGGCGGCGGCGGTTGGCTTGCTCGTCGTTCACAGGCTCTCCTTCTCTAGAGGAAATGCGTTCCCGCCCACCAGCTCACCGCGGCGATGAACGCCGACGCGGGGATGGTGAAGATCCAGGCCCACACGATGTTGCCGGCAACGCCCCAGCGCACCGCCGAGAACTTGCGCGTCGACCCCACCCCGACAATGGCGCCGGTGATGGTGTGCGTGGTCGAGACCGGAATGCCGAGGGCGGTGGCGAGGAAGAGCGTGATGGCGCCTCCCGTTTCCGCGCAGAAGCCGTGCACGGGCTTCAGCTTCGTGATCTTCTGGCCCATGGTCTTCACGATGCGCCAGCCGCCGAAGAACGTGCCCATGCCGATCGCGACGTAGCACGAGATGATCACCCAGATGGGCGGCGAGGTCGACGCAGCGGGATGGGCGTTGGCGGCGATCAGCAACACCCAGATGATGCCGATGGTCTTCTGCGCATCGTTGCCGCCATGCCCGAGGCTGTATGCCGACGCGGAGACGAGCTGCATCCGGCGGAACCAGCGGTCGATGCGGTAGGGGCTTGCCTTGCGGAAGATCCACGACACCGCCACCAGCAGCAGGCCGCCGAGCACGAAGCCCATGATGGGCGACACGAAGATGAAGAGCACGGTCTTGCCGATGCCGTCGGCCACCAGCGAGTGGAAGCCCGCCTTCGCGACCGCCGCGCCTATGAGGCCCCCGATCAACGCGTGCGAGGAGGACGACGGCAGCCCGAAGAACCACGTGATGCCATTCCACGAGATCGCGCCCACCAGCGCGCCGAAGATCACGTAATGGTCGATCACCGAGGGGTCGACGATGCCCTTGCCGACGGTGGAGGCGACCTTCAGGTGGAAGATGAAGATCGCGACGAAATTGAAGAACGCCGCGAAGGCGACCGCGTGGTGCGGCTTCATCACGCCGGTCGAGA
>JBDTXQ010000329.1:0-3730 GCA_040006115.1 Usitatibacter sp. | reverse complement strand
CGGATGCCGACGTTCACGCGCATGCGCGGGTCGCCCGCGAAGATGCGGTACATGTAGTCGCGCTCGCGGTCGGTGACCATCTCGAGCGTGAGCTCGTCGTGGTTCCTGAGGAAGATCGCCCACTGGCAGTTCGGCGGGATCGGCGGGGTCTGCTGCATGATCTCGATCAGCGGATGGCGGTCCTCCATCGCGATCGACATGTAGAGGCGCGGCATCATCGGGAAGTGGTACGCCATGTGGCACTCGTCGCCGTCGCCGAAGTACTGGCGCACGTCCTCCGGCCACTGGTTGGCTTCCGCGAGGAGCATCTTCCCCTGGTAGGCGGCGTCGAGGTCGGCGCGCACCTGCTTGATGAGCGCGTGCGTCTCGGCGAGGTTCTCGTTGTTGGTGCCCTCGCGCTCGACGAGATAAGGGATCGCGTCGAGGCGGAAGCCGTCCACGCCCATGTCGAGCCAGAAGTGCATGGTGCGCAGCACCGCTTTCAGAACGTGCGGGTTGTCGTAGTTCAGATCGGGCTGGTGGCTGAAGAAGCGGTGCCAGTAGTGCTGCTGCGCGACCTCGTCCCACGACCAGTTGGAAGTCTCTGTGTCGGTGAAGATGATGCGCGTGCCCGAATACTTCTTCGGGTCGTCGCTCCACACGTAGTAGTCGCGCTTCGGCGAGCCTTTCGGCGCGCGCCGCGCCGCCTGGAACCAGGGATGCTGGTCCGAGGTGTGGTTCATGATGAGCTCGGTGATGACGCGCAGCCCGCGCGCGTGCGCCTCCTTCACGAAGTTGGCCACGTCCTCGCGCGTGCCGTACGGCGGGTGCACGTCCTCGAAGTCGGAGACGTCGTAGCCATCGTCCCTCAGCGGGCTCGGATAGAAGGGCATCAGCCACACGGTGTTCACGCCGAGGTCGCGGATGTAGTCGAGTTTCTCGGTGAGCCCCTTGAAGTCGCCGATGCCGTCGCCGTCGGAGTCGAAGAACGCCTTCACGGGGAGCTGGTAGATGATGGCGTCCATGTACCAGAGCGGATCCTGCGCATTCCCGGCCAGCGCCGCGAATTGCCCGGTTCGCGACCCTTCGCGCGTGTCCACGCCTAGGCCTCGATCGAGAAGACGTGCGCCGGCGTGCGCGCCGGGTCGAGCATCACGAAGTTGCGCGCGCCGCGCCACGAATAGCGCTCGCCGTTCAGCTCGTCGACCACCGTGAACCCCGAATCGGCGTCGAGGCCGAGCGCTTCGAGGTCGAGGGTGACCCACCCGGACCGGGCGCGCAGCGGGTCGAGGTTGGCCGCGACGAGGATGCGATCGGCGCCGCAGCGCTTCGAATAGCAGATGATCTGGTCGTTGTCGGTCGGGTGAAACGCGAGGCTCCAGTCCGACTGCAGCGCGGGGTGCGAATTGCGGATCGCGTTCACCTTCGTGATGAAGGGGGCGAGGCTCGCCGCGTTCGCGCGGTCCCAGTGCTTGATCTCGTATTTTTCGCTGTGCAGGTATTCCTCGCTCGCCGCGTCGCGCGGCCGGTTCTCGCCCAGCTCGTAGGCGGGCCCGTAGATGCCGTAGTTGGCGGCGAGCGTGGCGGCAAGGAGGAGCCGCAGGCGGAACATCGCGAGCGGCGCGTTCTGCAGGTGGTAGGGCAGGATGTCCGGCGTGTTTGGCCAGCAGTTGGGGCGGAAGTATTCGCGCGAGTCTTCCTGCGAGAGCTCGGTGAAGTATTCGGTGAGCTCCTCCTTGGTGACGCGCCAGGTGAAGTACGTGTACGACTGGGAGAAGCCGAGCTTCGCGAGCCGGTGCATCACGCGCGGCCGGGTGAATGCCTCGGAAAGAAAGATCGCGTTCGGATAGTCGCGGCGGATCTCGGCGATCAGCCATTCCCAGAAGGCGAAGGGCTTCGTATGCGGGTTGTCGACGCGGAATATCTCGACGCCCTCACGCGCCCAGAACGCGACCACGTCGTGCAGCGCCTGCCAGAGAGCCCTCCAGTCGCGCGTGTCGAAGTCGATCGGGTAGATGTCCTCGTACTTCTTCGGCGGGTTCTCGGCGTGCTGGATGCTGCCGTCGGGGCGGCGCCGGAACCAGTCGGGATGCTCCTTCACCCACGGATGGTCGGGCGTCACCTGGAACGCGATGTCCATGGCGATTTCCATCTTGCGCAACCGTGCCGAGCGCAGCAGGTGCTTGAAGTCCGCGAGCGTGCCGAGCGGCGAGTGGACGGCGGTGTGGCCGCCTTCCTTGGCGCCGATGCCCCACGGGCTTCCGACGTCGTCGTCGTTGCCGAGGGGAGCGTTGTTCTTTCCCTTGCGGTTCACGCGTCCGATCGGATGGATGGGCGGCAGGTACACCACGTCGAAGCCCATGGCCGCGATCTCGTCGAGGCGTTCCTCCACGTCGACGAAGGTGCCGTGCGCCCCGGGTGTCGTGCCGGCGGATCGCGGGAAGAGCTCGTACCAGGTGCTGTAGCGGGCGCGCTCTCGCTCCACCACGGCGGTGAACGTGCCGCTCTCGCATGAGCCGTCGCGGGGCGCATGCCGGCGCGCGAGCACGAAGAGCCTTGGGTCCTGCGCGAGCGCGCGCAGCCTCGCGGGATCGCGCTCCGCGCGCAGCCGCTCCGCAAGCCCGGTGAGCGCGTCGCGCTCGATGTCCTTCGCGCGCCCAGCGGAAAGCGTGACCAGGTCCGCGCCCATCTTCGCCGCAAGGCGCACGTCGTCGGCGTCGATGCGCCGCCCGAATTCCTCGCGCCACGATGCGAGGTGGTCGATCCAGCACGCCACCTGGTATTGCCAGAGGCCGAGCCGGTCCACCGTGAAGCTCGCCTGCCAGCGGTCGTTGCCGAGGGATTCCATCGGCACCGCTCGCCAGGTTTCCTCGCCCGGCCCGCGGTAGCGCATCTCGCACGCAACCTTCTCGTGCCCGTGGGAGAGGCCGTCCGCGGTGACGACGATCGATTCGCCCACCACGCGCTTCACCGCGAAGCGCCCGCCGTCGACGCGCGGCCGGACATCCTCGATCACCGCGGCGGGCTCGAGGTCCGAGCGAAGCTGCGCGCGCGCGTCGTTCATGCAGCGGCCTCGGGCTCGAGCACTACCACCGCGAGCGGCGGCAGCGTGAGGAGCACCGACTGCTCGCGGCCATGCCAGGCCACGGGCTCGGCAGCGACGCGGCCCATGTTGCCGACGCCGCTGCCGCCATAGAACGGCGCGTCGCTATTGAGGACTTCGCGCCACGCGCCCGAGGAGGGCACGCCGACGCGATACGCGTAGCGCACCACCGGCGTGAAATTGCACGCGACCAGAACCACGCGCCCGTCTTCGGCGAGGCGCAGGAACGTGAGGATGCTGTTGTCGCTATCGTGGTTGTCGATCCATTGGAAGCCGCGCCCTTCGAAGTCGAGCTGGTGCAGCGCGGGCGTGCCCCGATAGGCGCGGTTCAGGTCGCCCACCCAGCGCTGCACGCCCGAATGCTCGGCGCGCTGGGTGAGGTCCCAGTCGAGCTCGCGCTCATGGTGCCATTCGCGCCACTGGCCGAATTCCCCGCCCATGAAGAGGAGCTTCTTGCCCGGATGCGTCCACATGTAGCCCAGCAGCAGGCGCAGGTTGGCGAACTTCTGCCAGTCGTCGCCGGGCATTTTCGAGACGAGCGCCTTCTTCCCGTAGACCACTTCGTCGTGCGAAAGCGGCAGCACGAAGTTCTCTGTGAACGCGTACCAGAGCGAGAAGGTGAGCGCGTCGTGGTGGTAGTGGCGATGG
>JBDTXQ010000328.1:0-3751 GCA_040006115.1 Usitatibacter sp. | reverse complement strand
GGACGACGGCGCGCACTTCGGGGTGCTCGAAGCGGATGCGATTCAAGGCGTCGGCGAGCTCGATGTCCACGCCCAGGTCGTAGGAATTGAGCTTCAGGCGATAGCCGGGCTGCAGCCCGGCATCCTCGGAGACGTCCATCGAAAGCGTCGCGATCGCCCCGTCGAAGCCCATGCGCCAATGCCGGTAGCGCGAGGGATCGGTCTGGTAATCGACGCGCACGGAAGCGGAATCCATGGCGTTATCATGCCTCACATGGGAGCCGCACCGCCGCCCCCGCCGGGCGAGCGCTTCAACTTCGCGCAGCACCTTCTCGAACGCAACGGCGCGCGAGCGCAGTCGAGCGCCTACACCGACGATCACGAGGCGATCACCTACGGCGAGCTGGAGGAGCGCGTGCGCCGCATGTCCGGCGCGATCGGCGCGCTCGGCGTGCGCCGCGAGGAGCGCGTGCTCCTCCTCATGCACGACAACAACGACTGGCCGGTGGCTTTCCTCGGCGCGCTGTATGCGGGCGTCGTCCCCGTCGCGGTCAATACGCTGCTGTCCGCGGACGACTACGCCTACATCCTCGCGCACTGCCGTGCGCAGGGCGCGATCGTCTCCCAGGCGCTCGTGCCCATGCTCGGGAAAGCGATGGCGCAGGCGCCGCACGAGGTGAAGTTCGCGATGGTGTCGCGCCCCGAAGGCGCTCTCCCCGAGAACGGCGTCGCGCTGCGCGACACGCTCGCGAAGAACGTCCCTATCGAGCGTGGCGCGGACACGGGCCCGGAGGACATCGCTTTCTGGCTCTATTCCTCGGGGTCCACGGGGCGGCCGAAGGGCACGCTCCATACCCACGCGAATCCGTACTGGACCGCGGAGCTCTACGGCAAGGCCGTGCTCGGGATGAACGAGCGCGACCTCTGCTTCTCCGCTGCCAAGCTCTTCTTCGCCTACGGCCTGGGCAATGCGCTCACCTTTCCGCTCTCGGTGGGCGCGTCGGTCCTCCTGATGGCAGAGCGCCCCACGCCCGACGCCGTCTTCAAGCGCTGGACGACCGCGAAGCCCACGATGTTCTTCGGCGCGCCGACCGGATACGCGGGCATGCTCGCCTCGCCCAACGTCCCCGCGAAGGACACCGTGAAGCTGCGCCTGTGCTCATCGGCGGGCGAGGCGCTCCCGAAAGAGCTGGGAGAACGCTTCACCGCGCGCTACGGCTGCGAGGTCATAGACGGCATCGGCTCCACGGAGATGCTGCACATCTTCATTTCCAATCGTCCCGGACGCGTCGCCTACGGGACGACGGGCACCCCCGTCGAAGGCTACGAGGTGGAACTGCGCGGCGAGGATGGCCGCCCGGTGGCGGACGGCGAGATCGGCGACCTCTACATCCGCGGCCCGAGCGCGGCGTTGATGTATTGGGCCGACCGCGCAAGGTCGCGCGAGACTTTCCAGGGCGGGTGGACCAAGAGCGGCGACAAGTACCTGCGCGACGCGAACGGCAACTACGTCTACGCGGGGCGCAGCGACGACATGCTGAAGGTGAGCGGCCAGTACGTCTCGCCCTTCGAGGTGGAGGCGACGCTCGCGCGCCATCCCGCGGTGCTGGAGGCCGCCGTGATCGGCACGCCCGACGAGAACGGGCTCACGCGCTCGAAGGCCTTCGTCGTGCTGAAGGCGGGTCAATCGCCGACGCCCGCGCTGGAAGCCGAGCTGAAGAGTTTCGTGAAGGGCGAGCTCGCCCCGCACAAGTACCCACGCCTCATCGAGTTCATCGCCGAGTTGCCCAAGACCGCGACCGGGAAGATCCAGCGGTTCAAGCTGCGCGAGCGCGAGAGCGAGAGCGCGAAGGCGCCTCGCTAGTGTTCGCGCATTTCGATTGGGCCGGCCGCGCGGTCCGCATCGAGTACGAATGGGTCGGCGCCGCGTCGGGGCCGGTGATCGGGTTCCTTCACGAGGGCCTTGGCTCGCTCTCCATGTGGCGCGACTTCCCGGCGAAGCTTGCGAACGCGCTCGGCATGCGCGGTCTCGTCTACTCGCGGCCCGGCTATGGCAAATCCACGCCGCGCGGCGCGGACGAGCGCTGGGACGTGGATTTCATGCATCGCCAGGCGCGTGAGGTGCTGCCCGCGGTGCTCGAGGCGGCCGGCGCCGCCGCGGACCCGGTGTGGATCTACGGCCACAGCGACGGCGGGTCGATCGCGTTGCTTTACGCGTCGATGTTTCCGGCGCGGGCGGCCGGGCTCATCGTCGCGGCGCCGCACGTGTTCGTCGAGGACCTGTCGATCGCGAGCATCGGCGAAACCCGCGCGACGTACCTCGCGACGGACCTGCGCGCGAGGCTCGCTCGCCACCACGATGACGTCGATTCGGCGTTCTGGGGATGGAACGACATCTGGCTGCATCCCCCCTTTCGGGAATGGAACATCGAGCGCGAGATCGAGGCGATCCGCTGCCCGGTCCTCGCGCTGCAGGGCGTCGACGACGAGTACGGCACGATGGAGCAGATCCGTCGCATCGCGCGGCGCATGCCGGACGCGCAGACGCTCGAGCTCGCGCGCTGCGGCCATTCGCCCCATCGCGACCAGACCGAGGTGGTGATCGCGGCGGCGGTGAGATTCGCCGGATCGCGTTAACATTCACGCTGCCCCATCCCACGATAAAAAGGAGGAGACCCCCATGAAACGAGCCGCTCTCTGCGCCGCGATCGCAGCCCTCGCCGCCGGCGCCTTCGCGCTCGGCGCCCATGCCCAGGCGCCCAAGCTCAAGGTGGGCCTCATGCTCCCGTATTCGGGGACGTACGCCGCGCTGGGCACCGCGATCGAGAACGGGTTCAAGCTCTACGTCGCGGAGCAGGGCGGCAGGATCGGCGGGCGCGAGATCGAGTACTTCAAGGTGGACGACGAGAGCGACCCGGCGAAGGCCACGGACAACGCCAACAAGCTGGTGAAGCGCGACAACGTTGACGTCATCATCGGCACGGTTCACTCGGGCGTGGCGATGGCGATGGCGAAGGTCGCCAAGGACAACGACACGCTGCTCATCATCCCGAACGCGGGCGCCGTCGCCGTGACCGGCCCCATGTGCGCCCAGAGCATCTTCAGGAGCTCGTTCTCCAACTGGCAGCCAGGCTACGCGATGGGCGAGGTCGCGGCGAAGAAGGGCCTCAAGAAGGCCGTCACCATCACGTGGAAATATGCGGCGGGCGACGAGTCCGTGGCGGGCTTCAGGGAAGCCTTCGAGAAGGGGGGCGGCCAGGTCGTGAAGGAGCTCTCCCTTCCCTTTCCGAACGTGGAATTCCAGCCGCTCCTCACCGAGATCGCGTCGATCAAGCCCGACGCGGTGTACGCGTTCTTCGCGGGCGGCGGCGCGGTGAAGTTCGTGAAGGACTACGCGGCGGCCGGATTGAAGAAGACGATCCCGCTCTATGGGGCGGGATTCATCACCGACGGCACGCTCGAGGCGCAGGGCGCCGATGCCGACGGCCTCCTTACCACGCTCCATTACGGCGACGGCCTCGACAATCCGAAGGACAAGGTTTTCCGCGCGGCCTACGACAAGGCCTACAAGATGCAGCCCGACGTCTACGCGGTGCAGGGCTACGACGCGGCGCAGATGCTCGCGATCGGCCTGAATGCCGCGAAGGGGGACGTGAGCAAGAAGACCGACATCGCCAAGGCGATCACCGGGGCGACGATCGACAGCCCGCGCGGCCGGTTCACCATCGGCGCTTCCCACAACCCGGTGCAGGACATGTACCTTCGCCAGGTC
>JBDTXQ010000327.1:0-3755 GCA_040006115.1 Usitatibacter sp. | reverse complement strand
GGCTTCGTCTACTCCGGCATCGACGCCGGCCTCGCGCTCGCCCCGCTTGCCTTCGGACCCCTCATGGACGCGGGCCGGTATACGCAGGTCCTGTGGGGCGTGGCGCTCCTGCAAACCCTCGCCATCGCCACCGCGCTCGCGGTCGGCTCCCGCTCCCGCAAATAAATGGTGTCAGGTACGACTTTCTGCCCCGCGGAAAGTCGTACCTGACACCATTTTTGCGTGGAGGAACGGCTGCTCGACGTGGCGCCAGGAAAGCCACGAAACACCGGTGAGCACGGTGAGATAGAGCGGCAGCGACAGCCACGGAGGAAGCGCGCGCGCGTAGGCGGTCCACAGGAGCAGCAGCGGCACGTGGTAGAGGAATGCGGAATAGCTCACGCGGCCGAGGAAGGCGAGGGGTCCTCGCGAAAGGGCGCCTTGAACGAGAGACGAGGGGGTCGTCACCGCCCAGAAGAGAAGCGCGCCCAGGGCGATCGGCGGGACGGTCCAGGAGATCTCTCCCAACAGCCGCCCGTCGACCGCGACATGGCGAAGCAGCGTCAGCAATGCGGCCGCAGCGGCCATGGCCACCAACACGCGCTTCGCGGGTGGCTGCTTCCACGAGCGCCACGCGAGCCACGCCCGCCCCAGTGCGATCCCGATCGCGAAGTGCGCGAGGTAGCTCGCCAGCTGGTGCAGCAACAGGTATCGCACCACGGACGAGGGCCAACCCCAGTGAGCGCCGAGCGCCATCTCGGCGGCCACGATCCCGTCGAGACCGTCATGCACGCCGATGTGCCACAGGATCGCCGCCGCGAACGCGACCGTCACCGCCCCATAGGTCCAGCGCACGAAGAGCGGCGCCAGCAGCGGAAGCAGGAGGTAGAACTGCGCTTCCACGGCGAGCGTCCACAGGGCGCCGTTCACCTCCATCGAGCCGCTGGTGAGCGGCGTGGTGTTGTGCAGGAAGAGCGCGTGCGCAGCCGCGTTGAGGAGGTATACGTACAGATCGGAGCGCCAGTATTCGAAGCCCCTCAGCAGTGGCAGCACGACCGCGAAGAGCACGACCAGCTGCACGTAATACGCCGGCACGATGCGCCGAACCCGCCGCGAATAGAAGCCGCGCGTCGACGGCGGGGGCCGCCCCTGGCTTGCGTGCAGGAACCACGGCAGCGCGAGGAGGAATCCCGAGATGAGGAAGAAGAGGTCGACTCCGAGGTAGCCCGCGCCGACGATGGGCTCGAGGAGGGGTGACGACGCCATCAGGTCTACCCACGGATCGCCCAGCTTGCCCCGCAGCGCGTACACATGGAATGCGACGACCCACGCCACCGCGACCCCGCGAAGGCCGTCGAGCGGCGCGATCCTGCCGGCTTCGGCCGGGACGCTCTCGGCGGCCATCAGAAGGCGAGGCGCCCGGCGTATCCGGTGAGCTCGAGGTAGCCGCGCCCGCGTTCGCCGTTCGCGCCCTCGACGCGCACCGCGCCTTCCCAATAGAGGTTTCCCGTGGAGGCGCGCGCGTCGAGTTCCTGGTCGTCCATCAGCGGGTCCACACGCCAGGTCTTCCCCGCCACCTCGATGTCCATGGCCACAGGATAGACGGTGCCGGTGCGCGGAGATTTCCACTCGCGCCGGGGCACGAAGCGCACCGCCTCGCGCGCGATCGCGACCGGCACGGCGCCGGGCATGCGCAACGTCGCGTTTGCCCACACCGGCGCGCCGTCGCGTCCGCGGATGCGGAAGACCATCAGCGCGCCGCCGCCTTCGAGGTTCACGCCCAGCCAGTCCCAACCCATGGCGTCGTCGGCAAGGAGGCGGCTCGACCACTCATGATCGAGCCACGCGCGGCCCTTCACCTCGAGGCTCTCGCCCGCCGAGCGCACGCGGCCCACGACGGCGAGGTGGGGCTCGCTGTAGTAGTAGCTCGCGGCGCCGTTCTCCACGCCCTTGCGGCTGAAGCCCCGCTCTCCTTGCAGGAGGACGGGTTGCGTCGGCGTCATCGCGAGGTCGAGGGCGAAGCCGTCGGCGTCGATGCGCGCCCGATACGCGCCCGCGTCGCGCGCGAGGCGCCAATCGTCGATGCGCACCGCGGTCTCGCCCGCCCGCGCTTCCACGAGGCCCGGCATCGCTCGCGCCGAGCGTTGGTCGTGGAGGAGGCGCCCGCGCGCGGGATCGGCCAGCGCGGCATGGGCGAAGAGGAGCTCGCGCGGGCTGAAGCGGCTCGGGTTCGCATCGGCGTCTGGATTGCGCACGCGGAAGAACGTGACCTGGAAGCCCATCGGCCCGCGCCGCGTCTCGAGCTCTCCCGTCACGTACCACCACTCGATGCGATGGCCCGGATGCGAACCTGCGTCCCTGGGAAACTCGAGCGTTCGTCCCGGCGCGACGGGATCGAAGGCGAAAGCTTGAAGGGCGATCAGCACGAAGGGCGCGAAGAGGCGCTTCATGCGTCGTCCTTGACCGCGAGGATCGCTTCCCTGCGAACGGCGAAGGCCGCGCTCACGCGGGCGCCGAGCGCGCAAAGGGCGATCACCGCGGCGACGAAGGCCGCGAGCGCGCCGATCGGCCAGTGGATCTCGAGGCTCCAGTGGAACGACTGGCGGTTGACCACGTGCACGAGGACCAGGCTGATGGCGACGCCCGAGACCAGCCCAATCGCGGCCCCCAGCGCGCCGGTCGCCGCTCCCTCGAGCGCGAGGATGCCCAGCACCTCGCCGCGCGTGAGACCGAGGAAGCGCAGCACGCCGAACTCGCGCCGGCGCGACCACGCGAGCGCCGCGAAGCTGCTGGTCACACCGGCCAGCCCGATCACGATGGCGATGGCTTCCAGGGCGTAGGTGACCGCGAAGCTGCGGTCGAAGATGGCGAGCGAGCGCCGGCGCAGCTCCCCGGCGTCCTCGAAGGCGAGGCCGCGCGACTTCGGGAGCGCCTTGCGGATCGCCGCTTCCGCCCGCGCTGCGTCGACCCCCGGCGCGAGATGGATCGCAAGGTCGTTCGCGCGCGTGTCCCCGGTGAGGGCGCGATAGCGATCGTCGGGAATGAGGACCGCGCCCCAGGTGCGGGCGTAGTCGCGGATCACGCCGGCGACGGCGACCTGCGTGTCGCGCCCTGCGATCGGCAGGCGGATGCGATCGCCGGCTTTCCATCCATGCAGGTCGCGCGCGGCTTCCGAGATCCACACCGGGATCTCGCTTCCCGCCGGCGGCAGGCCGCGCGGCTCGGCCTGGAAGCCCTCGAGGATGCGCGCGTTGATGGGCCGCGCGATGAGCGTCACCGGAGGCCCTTCGGCATCGAGCACGAGGCGGTCGAACCGAAGGGCCTCGGTGGATGCGACCTCGGCAAGCGCGGCGACCGTGCGCAGGTCCCCCGCGGAAAATGGGCTCGCCGCGGACGGCGACTGCACGTAGAGATCCGCGCCTACCACGCCCGCGAGCCAGTCCTCGAGGGAAACGCGGAACGAGAAGACCATGATCGCCATCGCGACGCACAGCGACGCGCTCACGACGATGCCCGCGACGCTCGCCGCGAGATGGCCCGGCAGGTGGCGCACCTGCGCGAGGGCAAGCCCGGCGACGGGGGCCTGGGGCGGCGCCATGCGTGCGAGGAGGGCGCGGCACAGGGGACTCACGGCGAGCACCGAGGCCGCGAGCCATGCGGCGATGGCCGCGTATCCGCCTATCGGCAGCCCGGCGATCGGCGGAACGACGAGCAGCGCAGCGCCCGCGAACGCGAAAGCGAGCGCGAGGTTGCCGCTGCCCACCCAGGCCTGGGGA
>JBDTXQ010000326.1:0-3755 GCA_040006115.1 Usitatibacter sp. | reverse complement strand
GCATCGTCGGCATCGCGGCGTTGATCGGCGACCACGCGCGCGCCGAGATCCTCGCGGCCCTCGCCGGCGGCGAGGCGCTCACCGCCACGGAGCTCGGCCAGGTCGCGGGCGTCACCAAGCAGACGGCGAGCGCGCACCTGGCGAAGCTCGTGGGGGCGAAGCTCATCGCCGTGGAAAGCCAGGGCCGCCACCGCTACTTCCGCCTTGCCGACCGCGACGTGGCCGACCTCCTCGAGCACCTGATGGGAGTCGCCTATCGGGCAGGGGCGGTGCGTGTGCGCGCGAGCCCGCGCGAGCCGGCGCTGCGCAAGGCGCGCGTCTGCTACGACCACCTCGCCGGGGAGCTCGGCGTGCTCGCCCTGGACGGCATGAAGGCGCGCGGGCTGGTGCGAGAGGCGGGCAAGGGGCTCGAGCTCACGGCGCGTGGCGCTAAGCATTGCGGCGAGATCGGCATCGACCTCGCCGCGCTCGAAGGCGAGCGCCGCCCGGTCCTGCGGCCCTGCCTCGACTGGAGCGTGCGCCGCCACCACCTCGCCGGGGCGCTGGGCGCCGCGTTGCTCGACCTGTGCTTCGACAAGGGCTGGGCGCGCCGCATGAAGGATTCGCGCGTCGTCACCTTCACGACGGCCGGCGAGAAGGCGTTCCGAGAGCGTTTTGCCGCAGGGGCGCGCTGAGGCCGCCCGGCTAGCCGAGCGCGCCGTCCCGCGGGACCTCCTGCCAGCGGCCATGCTCGATCGCGAAATTGTACAATTCGCCCTGCGAATCCTGCATTTCGTCGCACCGCCGCTGCCCGGCTGCCCCGGGGGCCGTACCCTGTCGAATCCCACAAGAATCACGACAACATGCCGCACAGAATCTGCCTGGCCCTGCTCCTGGCCCTCGCGCTCGCTTCCTGCGGAGGAAAGGGGCCCGACGCCGCAATCAAGGGCTCGGCGCCCGCCGCGGGCCCGCTCCTCCTCGCCAACGAGGACCTGCATACGGTGCGCAACAGCTCGCTCGCCTCGGGGCCGTCGATCACCGGCTCGGTGCAGCCCGAGCGCCGCGCCGACCTGCGCGCGGAAGTGCAGGCCATCGTGCTCCAGGTCCTCAAGGAAAACGGCGACGTCGTGCGCCGCGGCGACGTCCTCGTGCGCCTGGACGACACCGCGATCCGCGACGGCCTCGCGTCGGCGCAGGCGGCGAGCCGCTCCTCTGCGCTCGCCCTCGAGCAGGCGGGGCGCCAGTTCGAGCGCATGACGACGCTGCGCGCCTCCGGGATGACATCGGCGCAGGCGCTCGACGACGCCGAGGGGCGCCGCAACGCCGCCCAGAGCGACCTGGAGGCCGTCAAGGCGCGCGGGGTCCTCGCCCGCCAGCAGATGCAGCGCACCGAGGTGCGTGCCCCGTTCGACGGCGTCGTCACCGACCGCAAGGTTTCCCCCGGCGACACCGCGCAGCTCGGCAAGGAGCTGCTCAAGGTGATCGACCCGGGCAGCATGCGATTCGAGGCGATGGTGAACGCCGACGACGTGGGCAGCGTGCGGCCCGGCCAGGTGGTCCATTTCCGCGTGAACGGCTACGGCAACCAGGAATTCGCGGGCAAGGTGCGCCGCGTGAATCCCGCCGCCAACGCGACCACGCGCCAGGTCGAGGTGCTGGTGGACTTCACCGGCGACAAGCAGCCGAAGCTCGCCGGCCTCTACGCCGAAGGGCGCCTCGAGACCGACAGCAAGACGAGCCTCACGCTTCCCGCCAGCGCGTTGGTGCGCGAAGGAGACAAATCGAGCGCGTGGCGCGTGAAAGGCGACAAATTGCAGAAGATCGCGGTCAGCATCGGGGATCGCGATGCGCGCACGGGTGACTTCGTCGTGACGAGCGGCCTCGCCGAGGGCGACCAGGTTATCCGCTATCCCAGCTCGTCGCTGAAGGACGGGCAGAGCGTCCAGGCGTCCGCGCCGGCGAAATCCTCGATGGCGGACACCACCCGCAAGAGGCCATAGCGATGCTCCTCTCCGACTTCAGCATCAGGCGGCCGGTCTCCACGATCGTCATCATCATCGCCCTGATGTGCCTGGGCCTCCTCGCGCTGAACAAGCTGCGCGTGAACCAGAACCCCGACGTCGAGCAGCCGGTGATGGTGGTGGTCGTGCCCTACCCCGGCGCCTCCCCCGAGACGGTGGAGCGCGAGATCGTGAACCGCGTCGAGAAGTCGCTGCTGTCGATCCCGCAGGTCTACCAGATCCGCTCGACCGCCTCCGAGAGCCAGGCGCAGGTCGTCATCATCTTCAACTTCAAGAAGAACATGAGCGAGGCGGCCGACGAGATCCGCAACGCCATCGCCGCGGTGCGCCACAAGCTGCCCATCGAGATGCGCGAGCCGATCCTGCGGCGCATCGACCCGTCGGCGGCGCCCATCATGCAGCTGGCGCTCTCCGCGTCGGCCCAGAGCCTGGCGGAAGTCTCGCGCCTCGCCGAGGACCAGATCGCCGACCGCTTGCGTTCCATCGACGGCGTCGCGACGGTCAACGTGAACGGCTCGCTGCGCCGCGAGCTCTCGGTGCTGCTGCGCGCGGAGAGGCTTCGCGAGTACAACGTTTCCGTGACCGAGGTGGTGAGCGCGCTGCGCGCGCAGAACACCACCGCACCGGTCGGACGCGTGAAGGGCGTGCTGGACGAGCAGAGCATCCGCCTGGTGGGGCGCATCGAGAGCCCGAAGGAGTTCAACGACATCGTTGTGAAGCGGCGCGGCAACGAGATCGTGCGCCTCGGGCAGGTCGCGACCATCGAGGACGGCTTCGCCGAGCTCTCCGGCTTCAGCGTGCGCAATGCGCGCCCGAACGTCGGCATCTCGGTCACCCGCTCGCGCGACGCGAGCACCGTCACCGTCGCGAATCGCGTGCGCCTCACGGTGGCCGAGATCGGCAAGACGCTCCCCAAGGGCACCACGATCGAGGTCACCCAGGATGGAGGAAAGGACGCGGAGAATAGCCTGCGAAACGTGATCGACGCGCTCATCTTCGGGGCGATGCTCACCATCTTCGTGGTGTACGCGTTCCTCAACTCGTGGCGCTCGACGATGATCACGGCGCTCTCGCTCCCCACCTCGGTGATCGCCGCGTTCATCGCGGTCTGGGCGTGCGGCTTTACGCTCAACTTCATGACGCTCCTCGGCCTGTCGCTCGCGATCGGGGTCCTCATCGACGACGCCATCGTGGTCCGCGAGAACATCGTGCGCCACATGGAGCGCGGCGCCGACCGCGTCAGTGCCTCGCGCATGGGAACGGCCGAGATCGGCCTCGCGGTGACGGCGACCACGTTCTCGATCATCGCGGTATTCATCCCGGTGGCCTTCATGGGCGGCGGCGCGGGCGAGTGGTTCCGCCCGTTCGCGCTCACGGTGGCGACCTCCGTGCTGGTGTCGCTCTACATCTCCTTCACGCTGGACCCGATGCTCTCGGCCTACTGGGGCGACCCGGTGGGCTACGCGCGCGAGGAGAAGAAGGGCATCAGCAAACGGCTCCAGAAATTCAACGTGTGGTTCGACCACAAGGCCGACCGCTACGGCAACGTGATCGCGTGGGCCCTGCACCACCGCAAATGGATGTGGGTGATCGCGATCATGTCCTTTGGGGCGGCGATCGTCATGCAGGTCACGGTCGGCAGCTCGACCTTCCTGCCTTCGTCCGACTACGGCACCATCGCGGTCGACGTGCGCACGCCCTCCTCGGCGAGCCTCGAGTACGCCAAGCTGAAGACTGAGAGGGCGGCGCAGCTCG
>JBDTXQ010000325.1:0-3782 GCA_040006115.1 Usitatibacter sp. | reverse complement strand
CCGTCACTTGGCAAACGCGCGACATGGTAATTACCGGTTGAAGAATCAAAGCATTAGATTATAGCTGTTTTCCGGGGCTTTCGGCAACTGGGGCCACCCCGAAACCGGGGCTGGACACGTTCTCCCCGTAAGATGTCTGACGCAAATGACTCGATTCCTTCGCTTGCTCCTGGCCTTTCTTGCCGTCCCGCCCTGGGCATGGGCAATGCCCGTGGTTGAGTACTACGAGGCGGGTCTGGACCGGTACTTCCTCACGGCGGATCCGGGCGAGATGGCCTACGTCGAGACGGGCGGCGCGGGACGCGGTTGGGTGCGCACCGGCTACCAGTTCGACCCGGTCGGCTCCTGCGTGTCCGCGACGAGCGGCCCGTGCCCCTCGCGTCCCGTGTGCCGCTTCTACGGCGCCCTTCCTTCGGGCTCCGGGTCGCACTTCTACACAGTCGACGAGAACGAGTGCCTCTTCGTGCGCGAGCATGATCGCAACTGGGTCTATGAAGGCATCGCTTTCAACGCCTACGCCCCCGATCCGGCTACGCGCTCGTGCCCCCCGGAGACGCGGCCGGTCTTCCGGGCGTACAACAACGGCTATTCCCCGGTTGCGAACCACGCCAACCATCGCTACGCCTGGGATCCGGAGGCGCGGCAGCGCATGATCGCGCACGGGTGGAAAGACGAGGGCATCGCGTTCTGCGCGGGCTCGGTGCGCGGCGATGCGTTGCGCGAGTTCGCGATGCGTGCCGATGCCGATCGCGTGCGCTCCGGCCAGGGATGCGTCACGGACATCGAAACGTTGCGAACGTGCATCGGCTCCAACAATATTCCCGGCCCGCGAAACGTCATCGGCCCCTTCATCGCCGACTCGATCGCGGGTGCGGCGTTCGCCGAGCGAACGGGGCTCGCGTCGGGCACCGTCTATTCCGTAGGCGGTCCCTCGATCGACGACGCCTCCGCCGGTGCGTTCGTGCAGCTCGCGGGCGACAAGACATTCGGCATCCACGTCGACACGCGAATGCGCGGCCCCTCCAATCTCTCGAGCATCAATCCGCTCTTCCAATTCGAGCGCTTCGCGCCCATCGCGGGCGAGGCGGACACGCGGCTGAGCCCATGGGCAGGGCTCTACGACACGGAAGTCCAAGTCGCGATCTCGTTCGACCTTCACCTGAAGCGCCTCGCCACGTCGCCGGGCAGCCACGCGTACGGGCATCCCACCCTCGACGTGTTCGATCGCAAATCGGGCGTGCACCTGTACTTCATCGTCATGACGTATGGCACCGTGCCCACGGCCGACAACGTGCTGCGCGACGGGCCCGACGGCAACGTGATCGTCTCCACCGCCTTCCGCGAGTCCGCCTTCGGGCGCAGCCTCGGCGCCGCCACGATGGCGACGCCCTCGCCCTTCTCGTCGCCAAGCGCCCAAGGGTCCGGCGGGCACTTCGAGTTCCGCGTCGATCGCGCGGAATTCGCGCGCATCCTGGAGGCGGCGCGAACGCTGGAGCCAGCGCTATCTCCCGACCCGGCGGACTACTTCTTCGATGACTACCACTTCAACAACGAGATCGCCGGGGACGGCGAGATCGGCCTGAACCTCGCAGCGATGGAGCTGAGGCTGCTGCGGCGCTAGCGGCAAACCGTGGCGGGCTCGAGAACACCTGGTGGGTAATGGCGGTCGTTGCGCTCGCCCCCCCCAACGCCGCGTATGCGAAGGTCCGAACAGAGGAGGTGGTTCTTTCGGGGTACCTTAGAGCAGGCCCCGCTCGGCGAACGACAGGCACGCGCCCGGCGCCACGATGAAGTGATCGAGAACCTTGATGTCCACGAGCCCGAGCGCCTCGCAAAGCGTGCGGGTGAGTGCCTGGTCCTGCGCGCTCGGCTCGGCCACGCCGGACGGATGGTTATGCGCGAGGATGACGCCGGCGGCGTTGTGCCGCAACGAGTGCTTCACGACTTCGCGTGGATAGACGCTGGTTTGCGTGAGCGTGCCGCGGAACAATTCCTCCGCTGGATCACTCGGTTCTGCGCATCGAGGAAGACGCAGAAGAAGCATTCGTGGCCGAGCTCCTGCATGTGAAGCCGCAGGTAGCCGCGAACGGCGGCCGGCGAGGTGAGGCTGTCGCGCGACTTCATCTCCTCGGCGAGCGCGCGGCGCGCGAGCTCCATCACGGCAGCAATCTGCGCACAACGCGCGGCCCCAATGCCCGGCACCGCGTCGAGCTCGCGATGCGTCGCGGAGAGCATGCGCGAAACGCGGCCGAAGCGGGCAAGCAGCTCGCGGGCCAGGGCGAGCGCGCTCTTTCCGCGCACGCCGTTTCCGAGGAGGAGCGCGACCAGCTCCGCGTCCGACAGCGCCGCCGCTCCCTGCGCCAGCAATCTTTCTCGGGGCCGCTCGGCAAGCGGCCACCCGGCCATCGACATGCGAGCCTCGGTAGTGGGTAAAATGCGTTCATGGACAAGGGATTGAATCGCCGTCTGTTGCTCGGGGTGACCGGAGGCATCGCTGCCTACAAGGTCGCCGAGCTCGCGCGCCTCCTCATCCGTCATAACGTCGAAGTGCAGGTCGCGATGACCGAGGCCGCGACGAAGTTCGTGACCCCCGCGACCTTCCAGGCCCTCACCGGCAATCCCGTGATCACCGACCTGTGGGACGCGAGCTTCCCGAACCACATGGCGCACATCGAGCTTTCGCGCGGGGCCGACGCCATCGTGATCGCGCCCGCGAGCGCCGACTTCATCGCGAAGCTCGCACACGGCATCGCCGACGATCTCCTCTCCACCGCGTGCCTCGCGCGCGATTGCCCCCTCCTCGTGGCGCCGGCGATGAACCGCGAGATGTGGGACAACGCCGCCACGCAGCGCAACGTGGCCACGCTCCGCGCCGACGGCATTTCGGTGCTGGGCCCCGCCGCGGGTGACCAGGCGTGCGGCGAAGTGGGCATGGGACGCATGCTCGAGCCGGAAGAGATCCTCGATGCCGTGCTCGCCTTCTTCGCGCCCAAGCGCCTCTCGGGCCGCTCGGTGCTGGTGACCGCCGGGCCCACGTTCGAGGCGATCGACACGGTGCGCGGCATCACGAACTTGAGCTCGGGGAAAATGGGCTACGCGATCGCCGAGGCCGCGGCGGCGCTCGGCGCCGATGTCACGCTCGTGAGCGGACCCACGGCGCTCACGCCTCCGGCCAGCGCGCACTTCGTGTACGTGACCACCGCCGCCGAGATGATGAATGCCGTGAAGGCGCACGTGGCCGGCGCCGATTTCTTCTTCAGCGTCGCGGCGGTGGCCGACTACACGCCGGTGACGACGTCCGGGCGCAAGCTCAAGAAGTCGTCCGAACCGATGGAGATCAAGCTGAAGCCCACCGAGGACATCCTCGCGTACGTGGCGGCCCTCTCCGACGGCCCATTCTGCGTGGGCTTCGCCGCCGAGAGCGAGAACCTCGCCGACTATGCCCAGGCGAAGCGCGCGCGCAAGAAGATCCCGATGATCGTGGCGAACCTCGTGCAGCACACCATTGGCAAGGAAGAGAACGAGGTCACGATCTATGACGACAACGGGGCGCACTCGCTCGCGCGCGCGCCCAAGTCGAAGATCGCCTGCGGCATCGTCGACCACGCGCTTGGCCTTGCCGGGGCGCGGCCGCGCCAGGCGACGGTCACGCCGATCAAGCAGGTTTCGTAGCGCTCCCTTCACCTCACCCTTCCGCCCCCGCGGCGGCGCACTCCATTGAAAAAGAAGAATCTCGACATCAGGATCCTCGACGAGCGCATCCGCGCGCAGATTCCCGCCTA
>JBDTXQ010000324.1:0-3842 GCA_040006115.1 Usitatibacter sp. | reverse complement strand
ATGCGGGGGCGGTGAAGGCGGTCTTCCTCCTCGGTCCCACCGCGAGCGGCAAGACGGCGGTGGCGCTCGCGCTCGCCGAGCGCTTCCCCGTGGAGATCGTGAGCGTCGACTCGGCGCAGGTCTACCGCGGCATGGACGTGGGCACCGCCAAGCCCACGCGCGAGGAGCGCGCGCGGGTCGCGCATCACTTGATCGACATCGTCGATCCCACCGACGCGTATTCAGCGGGGCGATTCCGCGACGACGCGCTACGCATCGCGGCCGGGATCCACGCGCGCGGCAACGTGCCGTTGCTCGCGGGAGGCACGATGCTTTACTTCCGGGCGCTCACCCGCGGCCTCGCCGGGCTGCCCGCGGCCGAGCCGCTGCTGCGCCGCGAGATCGAGGCGCGCGCCGCGCGCTCGGGCTGGCCCTCGCTTCACGCGCAGCTTGCCAGAGTCGATCCCGCGGCGGCGGCTCGCATCGAGCCGCACGACGCGCAGCGCATCCAGCGCGCGCTGGAGGTCTTCGAGCATTCCGGTCGAACGCTTTCGGATTTCCACGCGCGCGAGGAGAGGGTCGACCTGCCGTTCGAGGCCCTGCGGATCGCGCTGGAGCCGAGCGATCGCGGCGTCCTGCACCGGCGCATCGAGGAGCGCTTCGACGCGATGCTCGCGCACGGCCTCGTGGAAGAGCTAGCGACGCTGCGCAGGCGCCATGCGCTCACCGAAAACCTGCCCGCGATGCGCGCCGCCGGCTATCGGCAGGCTTGGGACGTGCTCGAGGGGCGAGCGCCGCTCGCGACGCTCGCCCCTCGAGGCTCGGCAGCCACGCGCCAGCTCGCCAAGCGCCAGCTCACGTGGCTGCGCGCCATGGAAGGTGTCGAGCGATTCGATTGCCTGCGGCCGGACCTGGCCCGCGCCGCAGGGGAGCGCGTCGAGCGCTTCCTGGCGGTTCAGTCGTCGCCGTGAAACTTGAAGCTCACCTTGAGCTTCGCGCGATAGATGAGCTTGCCGTTATCGATCTTCACGTCGAGCTTGTCGACCTCGGCCACGCGCAGGTCGCGCAGGCTCTTCGCGGCGGTGTTGCACGCGTTGGCGCCGGCATCGGCCCATGACTTCGAGCTGGTGCCCACGATCTCGATCACCTTGTAGACGGCGTTGCTGTCGCGGCTGCCCTTGTTGCTCTTGCCCTTCTTGGCCATGGCTCACTCCCTCCGTTGAATGCGACGCTCAAAGATGCAGTCTAACTCTAGCGCGGCTCGTCCACTTTCACGACCGCGCCGCCCTCTGAAAACATGATGTCGAGCGGCTGTCCACGCGCGAGCCCGCGGCTCGTGGCACGCACGTGGCCGTCCGGGTCGCGCACGATGCTGTAGCCCCGGCCGAGGACCTGCGTGGGATCGAGATGCGCAAGCGACGTGCCGAGCGTGCCCAGGCGGCGACTGCGCTCGACGATGCCGCGGGCGAGCGCAGCGACGAGGCGTTCGGCGAGGCGCGCGGTTGAGCGCCTCTCGACGGCGACGTCGGGAAGCGCCCGGGCGAGCCGCGGCGCGAGGGAGCGCACCGCAAGGCTTCTCAGGTTTTGCTCGGCCGCGGTCGCGATGCGCAGGCGCCGGGCGAGCTGCGTGACGCGCTCGCGATCGCGCCCGAGTCGCTCGGCGAGCTCGAGCAGCCGGCGCGCGGCGCCGTCCAGCCTCTGGCTGCCGAGTTCGATGATGCGGCGCAAATCGCGAGCGAGGCGCCGCCGGATAGCGCCCACCTGCTCGCGGTAGGCGATTCGGTCGGGGCTCGCCGCCACCGCGGCCGCCGTGGGCGTGGGCGCGCGGAGGTCGGCCACGAAATCGGCGATGGTGAAATCGGTCTCGTGGCCCACGCCGCTCACTACGGGAAGCGTCGAAGCGGCGATGGCGCGCGCCACCACCTCCTCGTTGAAGGCCCAAAGGTCCTCGAGGCTTCCGCCGCCCCGGCAGACGATGAGCACGTCGACCTCGGCGCGCGCGTTGGCGATCGCGATGGCGCGCGCGACCTGGACGCCGGCCGTCTCGCCCTGCACTTGGGCGGGGTAGAGGATTACCGGCACCATCGGCGCGCGCTTGGCGAGGGTCGTAAGGACGTCGCGCAGCGCGGCCGCGGCAGGGGAGGTGACGAGCCCGATGGCGCGCGGAAACGCGGGGAGCGATCGCTTGCGCCCGGCCTCGAAAAGGCCTTCGGCCTGCAGCTTCGCCTTCAGCTTCTCGAAAGCCTCGTAGAGCGCGCCGAGGCCCGCCTTGCGGATCTCCTCCACGACCAGTTGGTAGCTGCCGCGAGGCTCGTACAGCGTGACGCGAGCACGCACTTCCACCTGCTGGCCGTTCTCGGGGCGGAAGTCGAGGAACTGCGCGCGCGTCCGGAACATCGCGCATTCGATCTGCGCGCTCGGGTCCTTCAGGCAGAAATACCAATGGCCGGACGGCGCCTTCTTCACATTCGAGAGTTCGCCCGCCACCCAGAGGATCTCGAACTGGTTCTCCAGGACCGCGCGCACGCGCCGGTTCAGCTCGGAAACGGTGACTACGAGCGGGGGAGACTCGAAAAGTAAGCTCACTTGGGACGAAACAAGAGGACAGGGCGCGTAGGAGGAGGGGAGGTTGACGTGTAGGACAATTGAAAAACGCTCGTAGGACTTTGCGAAGGGGCGGGACCCTCTTTCAGGTGCATAAGTCGCCTATCCACCATGCCAAGAGCGCCACGTAGCGCATTGGGCGCGCTCTTCGCCAAACAGCCCTTGACAGGGGGAAAATAACGCTAAGTACTTGATGCGAAACTAGAAACACGCTTCGCTCAAAATTTGAGCGGACGAAAAAAAAGCCTTTGTGATACGTCACTTGCGCGAGGTGCCGGAAACTCGTCCACAGGCTTATCCACAGGCTCTGTGGATGATTCACAACATCCGTGACGCAATCACCGCACACCCCTCTCCTCCTAACAATTCGGTGGAATGCGGGGAGCGAAATAGCTTCGCCGCGCAGTTTCCGAAGGAAGGCGCGCGCGGTTCGCGAATTCTAATCGGTTTGCGTCCGAGACCAATCCCGTAGTGTTCGCGCACCAGGCGGCGCACAAGGTCTTGTGGAATCATGGTCAGCGGGCTAAAGTGCCTCGGCCTTTCCAAGAGGAGCATCCCGCAAGTGCTGTCGATCATCGAAGCGGCCGGCTGGCCGATCTGGCTCATCGTCATTACCTCGGTCGTCGCGCTCGCCATCATCGGCGAGCGCTTCTGGTCGCTGCGCGCCGGGCTCGTCGCCCCGCGCGAGGTCCTTCCCTCGACCATTCGCGAATACCAGGCGAAGGGCGTCACGCAGGACCTCATCAACCGCCTGCAGCGCGGCCCGCTCATCGGACGCATCTTCGCCGCGGCGTTGGTGAACGAGAAAAGCCCGCGCGAGGTGATCAAGGATGCGGTCGAGGACGCAGGGCGCGCCGTGGGTCTCGAGCTCGAGCGCTTTCTCAACACGCTTGGCACGATCGCGACGATCTCTACCTTGTTGGGGCTGTTCGGCACCATCGTCGGCATGATCGAGATCTTCGGCTCGCAGAACCCGATGTCCGGGGGCAATCCCGCGCAGCTCGCCCACGGCATCTCGGTCGCGCTATACAACACGCTCTTCGGCATCGGCGTGGCGATCCCGTCGGTGATCTTCTACCGCCATTTCCGCAACAAGGTCGACGTGATGATCATCGACATGGAAAGCCAGGCGATCAAGCTGATCGAGATCATCCACGGCGAACGCCGGGCATGAACTTCCGCCGGGGTCGGGCGCGCGACGAGCCCGACATCAACCTGATCCCGCTGATCGACATCCTGATCGTCATCCTGATCTTCCT
>JBDTXQ010000323.1:0-3844 GCA_040006115.1 Usitatibacter sp. | reverse complement strand
CGAAGAAGAGCGGCAGGTAGCATTCGACGCCCGCCGGGGCGATGCCGTTGGAGACGTCCTTGTAGACGCGGCTTCGCGTCGGATCGCCCTCGAAGCGCTCGCGGAAGCTCTCGCGGAAGTGGGCGCGCCCATCCTCGTCGAGCGGGAATTCGCGCGCCGGCAGCATGCGCACTTCCGACACCGGGTAGATCGAGCGCTGCGTGTCGACGTCGAATGTCCGCAGGGTCTCGATTTCTTCGCCGATGAGGTCGAGCCGGTAGGGCACGGCGCTGCCCGTCGGGAAGAGATCGATGAGTCCGCCGCGTACGCAGAATTCACCGGGGCTCATCACCTGTTGCACGTGCGCATAACCGGCGAGCACGAGCTGCGCGCGCAGCGCCTCGAGGTCGAGGCGTTCCTTCGCCTTCAGCTGGAACGTGCGCCCCGCCAGGTACGAGCGCGGCGGCAAGCGCTGCAGCGCGGTGGTGACCGGGACGATGCCGGCGTCGAAGTCGCCGTTGGCGAATTGCCAGAGCGTCGAGAGGCGCTCGGAGACGAGGTCCGGGTGCGGCGAGAACTGGTCGTACGGCAGGATCTCCCAGTCCGGCAGGCGATGCACCTTGAGCTTCGGGTCGAACCACGCCATCTCCTCGCGCAGGCGCTCGGCATCCTGCGCCGAGGCGGCGAGGATGAGGAGCGGACGGCGCCTCGCCGTCTCGCGCGCGAGCCAAAGCGCGTCCGACGACCCGCCCGCTTCGAGCGCAGTCCTGGGCTGCAAGTCAGGGGCTCCTATACGACCGCGACAGGGATCTTGCCGATCCTTGCGCGCCACTGCGCGGGGCCGGTCTTGTGCACTGCGCTCCCGGTGGAGTCGACCGCGACAGTGACCGGCATGTCCTTCACGTCGAACTCGCGGATCGCCTCCATGCCGAGGTCCTCGAAGGCGAGGATGCGCGAGCCACGGATCGCCTTCGAGACGAGGTATGCCGCGCCGCCGACGGCGATGCAGTAGACCGCGCCGTGCTTCTTGATCGACTCGATGGCGAGCGGGCCGCGCTCGCTCTTTCCCACCATGCCGATGAGGCCGGTCTGCGCGAGGACGGGCTCCACGAACTTGTCCATGCGCGAGCTCGTGGTCGGCCCCGCGGGCCCCACGACTTCGTCGCGCACCGGGTCGACGGGGCCGGTGTAGTAGATGAAGCGGTTGGCGAGGTCCACGGGCAGCTTCTCGCCCCTGGCCATCATGTCCACCATGCGCTTGTGCGCCGCGTCGCGCCCGGTGAGCAGCTTGCCCGAGAAAAGCAGGCGCTCGCCCGCCTTCCACGTGGCGATCTCGGCCTTGGTGAGCGTGTCGAGGTTCACGCGCCGGCTGGTGGACTGGTCGAGCGTCAACTTCGGCCAGTCGTCGAGGGATGGGGGTTCGAGGTGCGCGGGGCCGCTCCCGTCGAGGACGAAGTGCGCATGGCGCGTCGCCGCGCAGTTGGGCAGGAGCGCCACCGGCTTGGACGCCGCGTGGGTGGGATAGTCGACCACCTTCACGTCGAGCACCGTGGAAAGTCCACCGAGGCCCTGGGCGCCGATGCCGAGCGCGTTCACCTTCTCGAACAATTCGAGCCGCAGCTCTTCCGCGCGTGTCTTCGCGCCGCGGGCTTTCAGCTCATGGATGTCGAGCGGCTCCATCATCGCCCACTTCGCCATCAGCATCGCCTTCTCGGGCGAGCCGCCGATGCCGAGCGAGAGCAATCCCGGCGGACACCAATCGGCGCCCATCGTGGGGACGATGGAGAGCACCCAGTCGACGATCGAATCCGACGGCAGCAGCATCGCGAACTTGGACTTGTTCTCCGAGCCGCCGCCCTTCGCGGCGACGATCACCTCGACCTTGTCGCCGGGGACGAGCTCCACGTGTGTCACCGCCGGCGTGTTGTCGCCGGTGCTCCTGCGCTTGCCGTCCGGGTCGGCGAGCATCGAGGCGCGCAACGGATTGTCCTTGTCGGTGTAAGCGCGCCGCACGCCTTCGTTCACCAGCTCCTCGAGTGACATCCTGGTGTCCCAGCGCACGTCCATGCCGACCTTGATGAAGGCGATGCAGATGCCGGTGTCCTGGCAGATGGGGCGATGGCCTTCCGCGGCCATGCGCGAGTTGATGAGGATCTGCGCCATCGCGTCCTTCGCGGCGGGCGATTCCTCGCGCTGGTACGCCGCCCAGAGGTCGCGGATGTAGTCGGCGGGATGGTAGAAGCTGATGAACTGGAAGGCGTCGGCGACCGACTGGATGAAGTCTTCCTCGCGAATGGTGGTCATGGATGATTCCGTAGCTTCTCGGGAACGGCGTGCGGCATGATGCGATCGGAAGCGGCGATCGCCATTGCCGAAAGGAGGAAGGTGAGGTGGATCCCGACCTGCGCGATGATCACCTTGTCTTCGTAGTGCGCCGCGTTGATGAAGGTCTTCAGCAGGTGGATCGAAGAGATGCCGATGATGGCGGTGGCGAGCTTCACCTTCAGTACCGACGCATTGACAGACGAGAGCCACTCCGGCTGGTCCGGATGGCCTTCGAGGCCCATGCGCGAGATGAAAGTCTCGTAGCCGCCCACGATGACCATGATGAGAAGGTTCGAGATCATCACCACGTCGATCAATGCGAGGACCACCAGCATGATCACGGTCTCGTCCAGCTTCGTGGCCCTGACCGCGCCTTCGACCGTCACCGCGTCCAGGATGTGCTCGAGCGACGGACCATGGCCGAACGCGGCCATCATCAGGTTGTAGAGCTCCTGCCAGAAGAGCCACACGTACACGGCCTGCGCGACGATGAGTCCCAGGTAGAGCGGCAGCTGCAGCCAGCGGCTCATGAAGATGAGGTTGGGCAGCGGCCTCAGCGGCCGAATCTTGGAGCGCTCGTCCATGCTTTCTTCCGGAAGGAGTGAAAAGCCTCAGGCCGCGGAACGCGCGGTGGCGATCTGCGGAGTGATCTCTCGACGCAGAATTTTACCATTGCGCGTGCGCGGGAAATCCTTGGCGAGGTAGACCACCTTCGGGGCCTTGTACGCGGCGAGCTTCTCGCGCCCGAAAGCGAGGAGCTCGTCGGCGCTGGGGGCCGCGCCGGGCTGCGGGATCACGTAGGCCACCACGAGGCGCTTGTCGCTGCCGGCGTCCTCGGCGATGCAGGCGCAGTCGGCGACCGCCGGGTGGCTCTTCAGCACGCGCTCCACTTCGTAGGGCGAGACGCGATAGCCGAAGCTCTTGATGATGTCGTCCTTGCGCCCGAGGAACCACAGGTAGCCGTCGGCGTCGTAGCGCGCGTAGTCGCCGGTGAAGAACCAGCCGTCGTGCTTCAGCTTCGCGGTCTCGTCGTCGAGGTTCCAGTAGCGCAGGAAAAGCCCCGGGTCGCCGTCCGGGATGCAGATCATCCCTTCCTCGCCGGGCGCGGCTTCGGCGAGCGTCTCCGGATCGAGGAGCTTCACGCCGTGGCCGGGCTGCGGAAAGCCGGCGCTCCCGGGGCGGATCGGCCGGTGCTTGCTCTGCGAAAGGTAATAGCTGAACTCGCTCATGCCGACGGCCTCGAAGATGTCGAGGCCGAAGCGCTCCTTCCATTGTGTGAACACCTCGTCGGACAGGTGCTCCCCCGCGCTCATGCAGTGGCGCAGCGTCGGCACGTCGGCCTTCGTGAACGCCGTCTTCTGGAGGATCTGCCGGTAGACGGTCGGCACGCCGATGAAGATGGTCGCGCCGTGCTTGGCGATGAGCCGCGGCCATGTCGAGGCGTCGTTGCGGCCCTCGTGGGCGATCACGGTCTTGCCGCGATGGAGCGGGTCCATCAGCGCCGAGCCGAGCACGTAGGTCCAGTTGAACTTGCCCGAAT
>JBDTXQ010000322.1:0-3855 GCA_040006115.1 Usitatibacter sp. | reverse complement strand
TGCTGGGACGATGCCATCGAGTCCGAGGGCGGCAACAACAACGTGCGCATCTGGGGCAACTACATGGACCAGACCGGCACCGGCGTCGCCTCGACGGTGACGAGCGTGGGTCCGCTCTACGTTTTCCGCAACGTGTGGAACCGCGGGCGCATCCTCGAGAAATCCCCGCTCGACCAGGACGATCGCCAGGCCATGTTCAAGGTGGGCTCCGACGCGACGCTGGGCGACGGTCGGCGCTACCTCTTCCACAACACGATGCTGCAGGCGACCCAGGCGGGGGCGACGTACACGCTCGGCGGCTCGCAGGGCGCGAGCGGCACGGGGGCCGCGCAGCTCATGAACAACACGGTGTCGCGCAACAACGTTTACCACACGTGGCGCAACTGGACGGCGTTCTACGACGCGGGCGTGGGCAACGACCTCGCCTACGACATGTACAACGGCGGCCCGGGCGCGACGATCGCCAACGGCATCAACACGGCTCCCATCTACGCGGCGGGCAACGGCTGGCAGAGCGAGTCGGGCGGGCTGTACGCGCTCGCCGCCGGCACGCCGGGTTACGACCAGGCGGTGCGCATCCCGAACTTCAACGATGCCTACGTGGGCGCCGGCCCCGACATGGGCGCGGCTGAAGCGGGCGCAGGCCCGATGAAGTTCGGCATCGCCGCGTCGAGCGGCGCGGCCGCAGCGCCGGCGAACCCCGCGGCGACGATGACCTCGCCCACGGCGAGCAGCACGCTCACCGGCGCGAGCCAGGTGTTCACGTGGAGCAATGCGGGCGCGAGCTCCTACCAGGTCTGGGTGGGCAACACGCCCGGCGCCTCCGATATCGGCCGCTACCCCGCGTTCTTCACGCGCGGGACTTCGGCGACGATCGACGGGCTGCCGACCGATGGACGCACGCTCTATGTGCGATTAATGTCCAACATCGGAGGAGTCTGGTATTCGCGCGACTACACGTACGTCGCCTACCGCGCCCCGGTGACGCCGCCGCCCCCGGTGACGGGAACCCCCGCGACGTTGGCGAGTCCTGCCGTGGGGAGCACGCTCTCCGGATCGAGCCAGACGTTCACCTGGAACAACTCAGGCGCGAGCTTCTACCAGGTCTGGGTCGGCAACGCGCCGGGTACTTCAGATCTCGCCCGTTACCCCGCCTTCTACACGACGGGAACGTCGACGACGATCGGCGGCCTGCCCACCGATGGCCGCACGCTCTACGTGCGCCTGCTGTCGAGCATCGGCGGCGTCTGGTACGCGCGCGACTACTCCTACCGCGCGGGGCCCTGACCCCACACCGGAGACGCTAAACCGGGGAGCGCACGCGCAAGGAGAGAGCCGACCACGATCATCTGCGGGATGACGCCGCCGCCGAAGCGCTCGCAGACGGCGCGGATGGCGGGCGTGGTCGCGGGCGCCGAAGAGAGGGTGCGCGCGATGTCGCCGGCGGCCGCGTTCATCGCCGCGCCAATCGAGCCGACGCAACGCTCGACGGAGCCGTCGTCGAAGCGCTGGCGCAGCAGGGTCACCGCGAGCGCGAGGAACGCGGGTCGGTGCGCGAAGTGCCGATAGAGGCTCGGCACGACACGCGGGGCGTTGGAGTCCCCGGGCGCGGCGACGAGGTCGAGCAGCGCCACCACGTCGTGCGGCATCACCGCGACATCGGCCATGGGGACGAGCGGGCCGGGCGCGGGCGGAGGAACCCATGAACGCGCGACCAGGGGATTCGATGCGCGGGAGCCGGCAAGCAATCGCAGCAGGCACAAAACGGAGAGCATGTTCTCGGGATTTGCGCGGTTGTATGCGTCCAGCACAGCGTGGATCTCCGTAAGCGCCGCGTCGTCGACGTTCAGCGCCGCCAATGCTTCGCGAGGAATCGCGGCGAGCGGCTCCATCGGCGTCTGTCGCGCGATCTTCCATGCGGCCTCCTGAAGCCGCCCATCGCGCCACGCCGGGCCGATCGCTGCCCACGTCCATTCGATGCCGCCGGGCAGCGTCGCGAGGTGACGGAAGATGAGCGCCACCATCGGCACCCCGCCCAGGCGCTTGATCTCGGCATAGATCGCGGCCTTATCGCCGGTTGCGTCACATTCCGCGAGCTCCGCGAGAAATCCCATCAGTCGACCTTGATGTTCGCCCGCCGCGCGACTTCGCCCCACTGCACGAACGTTTTCTTCGCGAAGGCGATCCACTCGTCGCGCGGCATGTTGTCCACCATCAGGCCGTTGTCCAGGAGCCTCTTCTGGATCACCGGATCGCTCATCACCTTGCGCAGGTCCGCGGAGACTTTCGCGACGATCTCGGGCGGCGTGGCCCGGGTGACCACCATGCCGCCCCAACCCTCGCCCGAGAACCCGGGGTAGCCCTGCTCGGCGACGGTCGGCACGTCCGGGAGCTGCGGCGCGCGAATCGAACCCGTGGAAGCGATCGCGCGGAATTTTCCGCTCTTGATGTGCGGCAGGTTCGGGGGAACGCCGTCGACGCTGAGCTCGATCGAATCGCCGAGGAGATCCTGCACCACCTGCGCGCTGCCCTTGTACATCACGCCCTGGATGTCGACGCCTGCGGTGTACTTGAAGAGCTCGCCCGTGAGGTGCTGCGTGGTTCCCGCGCCGGGGTAGCCCCAGTTCAGCTTTCCCGGCGATTTCTTCGCCGCGTCCACCAGGTCCTTCAGCGTGCGGTACGGGGACTTCGCGGTGGCGACGATGATGAGCGGGTTGCGGAAGATCGGCCCGACGAGCACGAAGTCGTTGAACGGGTCGTAGGGAAGCTTCTCGATGATCGCGGGATTCACCACCATCGCGGCGCTGGTGCCCATGAGAAGCGTATAGCCGTCGGCCTTCGCCTCGCGCGCCGTGACGACGCCGGGAATCGCCGCGCCCCCGCCGATGTTCTCGATCACCACCGGTTGCCCCCATTCCTTGCCGAGCGCCTCGCCGATGATGCGGGCGGCGATGTCGGTCGCCTGCCCCGCGGGGTACGGCACGATCAGCTTCACCGGCTTGTTGGGGTACTGCGCCTGCGCGGCCGCGCCCAGCGCGCAGAGCGCGAATCCGAGCGTGGCTGCCGCGACACGGGAAATCATCGTCATCTCCTGGTGGTGGTTTCGATCAGGGCCTGGTGGTTGGGGTGCGCGCCAAGAGGAAAGTGCGAAAGACGCTCATGACATCGCCGTCACTTGGGGATTGTGGGGATTCTCAGCGCCCGCGCGCATCACGTCGGCGCGCGTGCAGCCGGTGCCGCGATGGCTCTGCACCGCGATGCCGAGGCGCTGGCCCACCTCGTGCGCGGCCTGGATGACGTCGCCGGGATCGAGCCCGGTCTCCACGCCCATTTCGGCCAGCATCGAGACCAGGTCCTCCAGCGGGAAGTTGCCGACCGAGCCCACCGTAGTCGGAATCGCCATGCCACCGCCGATCCCGCAGATGGCGCCTTCGAGCCAATGAACGCCCGCGTCCATCGCCGCGAGGATGTTGGCCGTGGCCATGCCGGAGAGGTTGTGGATGTGAAAGCCCAGCTCCACGTCGGGGAACTGCTTGTAGAGGCGCTTGAAGAGGCGATTCACGTGGGCCGGGTCCTCCATGCCGATGGAGCCCGCGAGGTACTGGCGCTTTATGCCCGCGTCGCGGAAGCGGCCCACGAGGTCCACCACGTCCTCCTCGGGGACGAGGCCCTCGTAAGGGCACCAGAACGCCATGCCGAGCGCCATCACGAAGGGTATGTTGTTCTTCTCGGCGATGCGGAAGGAGAGGATGTTCTGCTCGACCGCCTCGTCGTTGGTCATGTTCTGGTTGTGCTTCGTATAGGTCTCGCTCACCGTGATGAGGCCCAGCATCTCGCCCACCTTGGCCTCCACCG
>JBDTXQ010000321.1:0-3857 GCA_040006115.1 Usitatibacter sp. | reverse complement strand
CGGGCTCGCAGCCGATGACCGCGATCGTGCGCATCGCGGTCATCGTGGTGACGCTCGCGCTCTTCCTCGGCTCGACGCTGAATGTGCTGACCGGGCAGCGCGACCTCGCGGTGATCTTCGCGCTCGCAACGCCGCTCGGTATCTCAGCGTGGGGCTTCGCGCGCGCCGGCCACAACGAGCCGGCCATCGTGCTGCTGTGCTGCGTGCTCATCACCGTCGTGACGATGGTGCTGATCCTCAGCCCGCTTGGGGTGCACGACGTGGCGGTGACGGCGTACGGCGGCATCGTGCTGGTGGGCGCTCTGCTTCTCTCGCGGCGCGCCTTCTACGCGCTCACCGCACTTGCGGTGATAGCGGCCACGGCCGCGTTCGTGATGGACCTGAACGGCCTCACCCGGAGCGTCGTCACGCGCTTCGACAGCTGGGCGAGCCTGGTCGAATTCCTGGTAATCATCACGGTGTTCGCGGGGCTCGGCAGGCGCTCCGCCGAGATCCTCTTCGGGAGCCTGGGCGACGCGCAGCGCGCCACGGTGGACGATCCGGTCACCGGCCTGGCCAACCGCCCCGGGTTCCTCGCGCAAGCGGGCGCGCGGCTGAGGACCATGCACGGCTCGCCGGGCTGCAGCGTGCTCGTGCTCGCGGACCTCGACGGTTTCCGGCGCGTGAACGTGGTGATCGGCCATCGCGCGGGGGACGCCGTGCTGAAGGAGGCCGCCGAGCGAGTGCGCAAGGCGACCGGTGGCGGGCAGCTCGTCGGCCGCATCGGCGACGACGAGTTCGCCGCGCTGGGCGTGGGCCTGAAGGACGATGCGCTCGCGCTGGAGTTCGCGCGTGCGGTCCACGATGCGCTGCAGTTCGAGTTCTCCGGGGTGTCGGTGCGTGCCTCGGTCGGCTATGCGCGCTTTCCGCGCGATGCGCAGGGCGTCGATGCTCTCCTGATCGCCGCCGAGGGATCGCTCACCTGCGCGAAGGACCATGTGAACGATGCAGGGCGCTTCGCGGGACCAGCCGATCGCATTTGAGCGGCGCCGAGACGAGCCCGCACGGACAAATGCGAAAATGGGCGCCTCCCCCACGCCACCGGACGATCGTTGACACCGCAGGAACGCAGGGCTCGCATCACCGGCATCCTCCTGGTCGCCGCCGCCGCCGTCTGCTTCTCCGGCAAGGGCGTCATCATCAAGCTCGCTTACCGCTACGGCGTGGACGCGGTGACGCTCCTCGCGCTGCGCATGCTGTTCAGCGCGCCGCTCTTCGCGCTGCTCGGCTGGTGGGCGGCGCGTGACGGCGACACCGAGCCCCTGTCGTGGGCGGACCGGCGCTCGATGGTGGCGCTGGGGCTGATCGGCTACTACCTCGCGAGCTACTTCGACTTCCTCGGCCTGCAGTACGTGACGGCCGCGCTCGAGCGGCTCCTGCTCTTCGTGCATCCGACGTTCGTGGTCCTCCTCTCCGCGCTGCTCTTCAAGCGGCGCATCACCCGCGTCGACGTGTTCGCGATCGTGCTCTCGTACCTCGGGATCTTCGGGGTGTTCTGGAACGACCTCGCGACGCAGCCGGGCAACGTCGCGCTGGGATCCTTCTGGGTGCTGCTCTCGGCGCTCTTCTACGCGGCCTACCTGATCGGCAGCGGGCGGCTCGTGGGGCGGGTGGGGACGCTGCGCTTCGCCTGCTACGCGGGGCTCATCTCCTCGGTCGCGGTGCTGACGCACTTTCTCGTGACCCGTGAGGCTTCCCTCATCGTCTCGCAGAGCGCGCCCGTGTACTGGCTCTCGCTCGTGATGGCGGTGTTCTCGACCGTGCTGCCGATCGCGATGATGATGGAGGGGATCCGGCGCATCGGCGCGAGCCACGCCTCGATCGTGGGCTCCATCGGCCCGCTCGCCACCATCTTCCTCGGCGCGGCCTTCCTCGGCGAGCACATCACCCCGATCCAGGTCGCGGGCGCCGGCCTCGTGCTCGCCGGCATCCTCTCCATCTCTCTTCAGAAAAAATAACCGAGGTCTGCCCCCGGTTTATAATTCCGGCAGCTTTCCGTCTCGATCCCTAGGAGTCGCAATGATGAAGCCCGTACGCGTTGCCGTGACCGGCGCCGCCGGCCAGATCGGCTACAGCCTGTTGTTCCGCATCGCGAGCGGCGAGATGCTGGGCAAAGAGCAGCCGGTGATCCTGCAGCTGCTCGAGATCGCCGACGAGAAGGCGCAGAAGTCCCTGAAAGGCGTGATGATGGAGCTCGACGACTGCGCCTTTCCGCTGCTGCACTCGATGGTGGCCGCATCCGATCCGAAGGTCGCGTTCAAGGACGCGGACGTGGCGCTGCTGGTCGGCGCACGCCCCCGCGGCCCGGGCATGGAGAGGAAGGATCTCCTCGAGGCCAACGGCGCGATCTTCGTGCCGCAGGGCAAGGCGCTGGACGAGGTCGCCTCGCGCGACGTGAAGGTACTGGTGGTGGGCAATCCCGCCAACACCAACTCGCTCATCGCGATGAAGAACGCGCCGTCGCTGAAGCCGCAGCAGTTCACCGCGATGATGCGCCTCGACCACAACCGCGCCCTCACGCAAGTCGCGCAGAAGACCGGCAAGCCCGTGACGTCGGTGAAGAAGATGACGATCTGGGGCAACCACTCGGCGACGCAGTATCCCGACGTGTTCAACGCCGAGGTGGACGGGCAGAAGGCGTCGAAGCTGATCAACGACCAGGCCTGGATCGAAGGCACGTTCATCCCCACGGTGCAGAAGCGCGGCGCGGCGATCATCGAGGCGCGCGGGCTTTCGTCCGCGGCGTCGGCCGCCAACGCCGCCATCGGCCACGTGCGCGACTGGGTGAATGGCACGCCCTCGGGCGACTGGGTCTCCATGGGCATCCCCTCCGATGGCAGCTACGGCATCCCCGAGGGCCTGATGTTCGGCTATCCCACCACCTGCTCGGGCGGCCGCTACGAGATCGTGAAGGGGCTCGAGCTCAACGACTTCGCCAAGGGCAAGATCGCCGCGACGCAGAAGGAGCTCACGGAGGAGCGGGGGTCGATCGCGCACCTGCTGAAGTAACGAACCCGAACCGGGGTCTGACCCTGCTCTGACCCCGGTTGCTTTATTCGGTGTCCAGCACGAGGACGATGGCGCAAACGAGCAGGGTGCCGGTCATGGCGAGGCCGCTCATCGCCGCAGGGGTGAGGCCGCGCGAGGTGGCGAGGTCGACGAAGCCCTGCACGACGTCCGCGCCGGCGAGGGCGAACACGGTCGCGAGCGCGCTGCCGAGAGCGGCGGCACCCAGCATGAGCGCCGGCTGGAGCCATGCGTGGTGGGTCACCTCGGCGCGCGAAGGCAGCGATTCCATCACCCGCGCGGTGAATCCATCGTCGGGCAACGCAGCCTCGCCGTCGCGGCGCATCAGGCGCTCAAGCTTGTCGGTGGCGGGTTCGTTCATCGTCATTGCTCCTTCGGTGCGAGGCGCGCGCGTAGTTTCGCTCTGGCGCGCAGCACGTGGGTCTTCACGGTGCCGAGCGGCATGCCGAGCGCATGCGCCGCCTCCTCGTGTGAGAGGTCCGCGTAATAGCATGCGGTGATCGCGGCGCGCTCGCCGTCGGAAAGGCTTGCCATGGCGCGCTCGAGGTCGATCCGCGAGGCAATGTCGGGCAGCTCGTCGTAATTGGCGGGTCCTGCGGGCGGCGCGTCGTCGTCGATCTGCATCGGCACCTCGCGCTTCTTGCGCGCCTCGCTTTGCCAGGCGTTGAAGGCGATGCGGTAGATCCAGGTCGAAAAGCGTGCCTCGAAGCGGAAGTGGCGCAGGTTCTTCCACGCGAGGACGAACGTCTCCTGCGCGAGGTCGTCGGCGAGCGCGTCGTCGCCGCGGGTGA
>JBDTXQ010000320.1:0-3880 GCA_040006115.1 Usitatibacter sp. | reverse complement strand
CCGACGGTCCGATGTTCCCCAACGACCAACCGGTGCTGCTGATGGGCGTGCGCGGGAACCTCGGGCTGGAGTTCCATTCCACCGGCGCCAAGCGCAACCTGCACTCCGGAAACCTGGGCGGCGTCTCGCCCAATCCCACGCTCGAGCTCGTGCACCTGCTCGCCGAGATGGTGGATCGCGACGGCAAGCTGCTCGTGCCGGGCGCGGGTTATGCCGATGTTTCGGTTTCGCCCGCGGACCTCGCCGCCGTGCGCGCGTTGAAGGTCGACCACCAAGGCTTCCGCGACACGGTCGGCGTCGAACCCACCACCGGCGACAACGACGCGCTCTTCCACGAACGCCTGATGCTGCGCCCGGCGTTCAACGTGTCGGGATTCGCCGCGGGCCATACCGGCAAGGGCATCAAGAACATCATCTACAAGGAGGCGATGGCCAAGGCGGACGTTCGGCTCGTCGGCGGACAGGATCCCGAGGCCGTGCTCGCCGCGATCCGGACGTTTGCGCGCGAGCGCGGCTACAAGGCGATCGAGATCACCGGCATCAAGGGCACTCCCGCCTCGCGCACGCCGCTCGACCATCCGATGGTGGCGATCGTGAAGGACGCGGTCGCCAAGGGATTCGGGCGCGAGCCGCTGGTGGTGCCTTCGCTCGGCGGCACGACGCCCGACTTCGTCTTCACGCGGCTGCTCGGGCTTCCTTCGATCGTGATCCCGCTCGCCCCCTACGACGAGAACAACCACGCGCCCAACGAGTCGACCAAGGTCTCGCTCTACCTCGCCGGCATCCGCTCGGGCCTGCACCTGATCGAGGCGTTGGGAAATGCCTAGGACGCGCGCCCTCGACGACGAACTCGCCCCGTTCAAGCGCCCGGGCTGGACGCGCGAATCGATCAAGGCCGCGCTCGAGCGGCGCTACAGCCCGCGGCTGCACATGTCGATGATCCTCGCGGCCAGCGGGTTCAGCGCGATGCTCGCGAGCTGGTTCCTGCTCGCCTTCGGCGTGCACGCGATGCTGGTGCGCTACCCGGTCGCGATCACGCTCGCGTACGTGACGTTCCTGGTCGGCGTGTGGACGTGGCTGCGCGCAATGGGGTTCGTGGACAACGACGGCAAGCGCCAAGGCAGCGGCCGCGACCTCGTGTCCGGCGTGGACATTCCCTCGGGCGGTGGTGGCGGCGGCGGGATCGACATCGCGTCACGCGCGCCGCTGCCCCGTGGTGGCGGCGGCAGCTTCGATGGCGGGGGCGCGAGCACTTCGTTCGCCGAGTCGAGGGCGCCGCTCGTCGCGGCGAACCTGCAGGGCGATTCGGCGCCGGCATCGCGCGTATCGTCTTCGGGCGGGAAGGCCGGCAAATCGCTCTTCGACGGCATCGACGGCGACGGCATCGTGCTTCTGGTCCTCGCGCTCGCGCTCGTCGCCGTGGTCTTCGCGACCAGCGGGTATCTCATCTGGTGCGCGCCCGACGTGCTGACCGAAGCCGCGTTCGGCGCGATGCTTACCGGGAGCCTCGCCCGGACGACGAAGCGGCAGACGTCCGAAGGCTGGATCGGCGGCGTAGTGAAGAAGACGTGGTGGCCGTTCGCGCTCGTGATGCTCGTCGCGATCGTGTTCGCGGGCTTCGTTGCCGTGCATTTCCCCGAGGCTTCCACCTTCCGCCAGGCGGTCGCGCTGGCGCTGCGATAGGCTTGTACTGATAGTGACCGCATCGCACGCCCCTCCCCGGAAAGGACTCTGATTCATGGACTATCGAAAACTCGGCAACTGCGGGCTGAAGGTATCGCCGATCTGCCTCGGCACCATGATGTTCGGCGATCGCACCGACGCGGCGGAGTCCGGGCGCATCGTGGCGAGCGCGCGCGACGCGGGCGTGAACTTCATCGACACCGCGGACGTATACGCGAAGGGCGAGTCGGAGAGGATCACCGGGAAGCTCATCGCCTCGGACCGCGAGCGCTGGGTGCTCGCGACCAAGGTCGCAAATCCGATGCCCGGCCCGGGCGGCGCGGAGGATCCCAATCGCCGCGGCTCGAGCCGCAAGTGGGTGATGCGGGCCATCGACGAGAGCCTCGCGCGCCTGGGCACCGATTACGTCGACATCTATTACCTGCATCGCGACAGCGAGGAGACTCCGATGGAGGAGACCGCCGCGGCGATGGGCGACCTCATCCGCGCCGGGAAGATCCGCCACTTCGGCGTGTCGAACTTCCGCGGCTGGCGCATCGCCGAGATGGCGCATGTGTGCCGCGAGCTCGGCGTGCCCCGTCCCGTGGTGTGCCAGCCCTACTACAACGCGATGAACCGCCAGCCCGAGAACGACATCCTGCCCGCGTGCGCGCACCACGGCATCGGCGTGGTGCCCTACAGCCCCCTCGCCCGCGGCGTGCTCGTCGGCAAGTACACGCCGGGCGAGGCACCGCCCGCGGATTCCCGCGCTGGACGCAACGACAAGCGCATGATGGAAACCGAGTTCCGCGAGGAGTCGCTCGCCATCGCGCAGCAGCTGAAGGCGCATGCCGGAAAGAAGGGCATGAGCGCAGGTCATCTCGCGGTGAACTGGGTGCTCGCCAATCCCATCGTGTCGAGCGTGATCGCCGGACCGCGCACGATGGAGCAGTGGAGCGACTACCTGGCGGCGCTGGGCAGGAAGTTCGAGGCGGACGACGAGTCGCTGTTCGACACGCTGGTGCGCCCCGGGCATCCGTCGACGCCCGGCTACAACGACCCCAACTATCCGCTGCGCGGGCGTCCCACGCGCGCGGGCTGAAGCCCTGAGCCGCGGCGGGCGCGATCGCGCTGTAGCTGGATAGCCACGCGAGGTGACGGCTGCAACAACGCGGGGGGCAACCTCGCGAGTGGGGGCGGTGTCCAAGCCCCATGACATCGTTCACCAAGACCCTCCTCTCGTCCGCGGCGCTCCTCGGCGCCGTGCTCTGGCAACCCGCCGCCTTCGCCCAGGCGAGCGACGTGCGCGCCGTAACCACCTACGAATCCGCCGGCCTCTACTGGAGCAATCCGGTGGGCGCCACCGCTCTCGCCGGCTGCGAAGTGAAATACCGCAAGGCCGGCAGCGCCGCATGGTCGCAGAGCCTCCCCCTTTGGCTCGACGTGCGCAACGGCGAATGCCGCGGCAGCCTGGTAAGCCTTGCGCCGGACACCGACTACGAAGCGCAGCTGAACCTCCCGGGCCAGCCCGTGGCGCGCACGATCTCCTTCAAGACGTGGGCTAACCAGAAGCCGATCCTCAAGACGATCACGGTGCAGAGCGGCAGCGGCACGCTCAACATCACCGAGGGCGGAAGCCCGTCGGGCTACGTCGTCTATCAGGGTGCGACCGGCGCCGTGCTGGACGCCGCCAATGCCGCCCAGTTCAACGTGACCGTGAACGCGCCCTACGTGATCGTGCGTGGCCTCGTGCTGAAGGGCGCGCAGCAGGACGCGATCCGCATCTCTCCCACCGTCTCCGACGTGATCATCGAGGACAACCAGATCACCGGCTGGGGCCGGCTTCGCACGGGTTCGTGGGGTATGAACATGGACTCCGCGGTGCGCGCCATCTGCTCATCGCCGACGCTCACGCGCGTCACCATCCAGCGTAACGAGATCCACGACCCGCGCTACGGCGCCAACAGCTGGTCCGACGGGCACCCCGAGGGCCCTCAGGCGGTGTCGTTCAGCTATTGCGGCGGCAACCACGTGCTGCGCCACAACGAGATCTTCAGCACGGCGGGGCACTACTTCAACGACATCCTCGGCGGCGAGGATAACTACTCGACGACGGGATTCCCGAACGCCGACTCCGACATCTACGGCAACGACCTCAATAACTGCTGGGACGATGCCATCGAGTCCGAGGGCGGCAACAACAACGTGCGCATCTGGG
>JBDTXQ010000319.1:0-3887 GCA_040006115.1 Usitatibacter sp. | reverse complement strand
CCGCGCCCTCGATGATCACGCTCTCGGTCACCTCCAGCTCGATCAGCGTGGGATCCACTTCCAGCTCGGCGATCAGGCGGCGCAGGTTCTCGACGAAGGTCGGGCGCGAGAGCTGGTTGGCCGACACGTTCACCGACACCGCTAGGCGCCGTCCCGGGGCCTGCCATGTCCGCGATTGCTTCAACGCCTCGCGCAGCACCCATTCCCCGATCGGCACGATGAGCCCCGACTCCTCGGCCGCCGCGATGAACTGGCCGGGGGCGACGGTCTTCCCGTCGGGCGTGTTCCAGCGCAGCAGCGCCTCGAAGCCGGTGATCGAGCGGTCGCGCAGGTCGTAGAGCGGCTGGTAGTGCAGCTCGAACTCGCGCTGCTCGAGCGCGCGCCTCAAGGAATTCTCGAGCGTGAGCCGCTGCTGCGCCGCGACGTTCATGTGCTGCGTGAAGAACTGGAAGTTGGCGCGCCCCGAATCCTTGGCGTGATACATCGCGGTGTCGGCGTTGCGCATCAGGGTCTCCGCGTCGGAGCCGTCCGCGGGATAGAGGCTGATGCCGATCGAGGCGGCCACGTGCAGGTCGTTGCCGTGCAGGTGGAACGCGTTGGCGAGCACCTCGAGGATCTTCGCCGCGACCGCCGAGGCGTCGGTCGCCGCGCCGATGCCGGGAATCACGATCACGAACTCGTCGCCGCCCACGCGCGCGACGGTGTCGCCCTCGCGCACGCACACGAGGATTCGGCTCGCCACCGATTGCAGCAGGCGGTCGCCCAACTGGTGGCCGAGCGAATCGTTGATGGTCTTGAAGCGGTCGAGGTCGAGGAAGAGCACGGCGAGCTGCGCGCCGCTGCGGTGCGCCTGGGCGATCGCCTGCTGGATTCGGTCGCGAAGCAGCACGCGGTTGGGCAGCCCCGTGAGCGCGTCGTGATGGGCCATGTGCTCGACGCGCTGCTCGGCGATCTTCCTCTCGGTGATGTTCATGGCGACGCCGATCACGCGTTGCGCGCGGCCGTTGGGACCCCGGTGCACCTGCGCGCGGTTGGCGACCCAATGCACCGAGCCGTCGGCCCATACCACGCGGTAGTCGACTTGGAACACGTCGCCCTGCTTGATGGCGTGGCGCAGCGCCGCCTCGAAGTGCCCACGGTCCTCGGGGTGCAGCCGCTCGTGCAGCACGCGGTAGTCGACGAAGCCGCTTTCCGCCGGCCGCCCGAAGAGCTTGTTCAGTCCCTCGGAATAGGTGAAGCGGTCGGTGTCGACTTCCCAGTACCACATGCCGAGCTGCGCGGCCTCCATCGCGAGCCTCAGCTGCGACTCGCTCTCGCGCAACGCCGCCTCGGCCTGCTTGCGCCGCGAGATGTCCGCGATCGTGACCATCGTGCCATTCACCGTGCCGTCCGCGCCGCGGATCGGGGCGATCGACATCGACACGTCGACGAGCGTGCCGTCGCGGCGCAGGCGCTGCGTGTCCTCGATCCAGAGCGTCTCCCCATCCTTCGCGCGCTCGCGAAGGATGCGCGTCTCTTCCTTCAGGTGCGCGGGCACGATCGAGGTCCGGGTGCCGAGCGCCTCGGCCTCGGTCCACCCGAACATGCGCTCGGCCGCGGGATTCCACGTGGCGATGACGCTCTCCAGGTCGCGCGCGACGATCGCGAGCGGCGCCGCGTGGATCACCGCGCCGAGGCGCTCACTGCTCTCCCGCGTCGCGGCCTCGAGCTTCTTGCGCTCGGTGATGTCCACCAGCACGCCGACCAGCCCCGCGACTTCGCCCGAAGGCCCGAAGAAGGTCGCCTGGTTGACGAGGACCTCGTGCGGCAGGCCGTCCTTCGAGGAGCGAGCCGTGGTCTCGTAAGTCTGCGCCCCGGGGTTGGCGAAGAGGGCGTCGTCGTTGTGTGCCGCGCGCTCCGCGAGCTCGGCCGGCAGCACTTCGCCCACCGTCTTGCCGACGATTTCCGCGCGGGACATGCCCACGTATTGCTCGAACGCGCGATTGCTGCCGAGGTAGCGCCCCTGGGCATCCTTGGAAAAGACCGGGTTGGGCAGCGCCTCGAGAAGCTGCTGCGTGAACGACAGCTGCGTGCGCAGCTCGCGTGTCGCCTGCTTGGCGAGTCCCATCGCCTCGCTGCGCGTGCGCGCAATGGTATAGAAGATCCCGAAGAGGAGGAGCGTCATGATCGCGCCGGCGCCCAGGGTCAGCAACGGGAAGCGGGTGAGCCAGGGATTCCGCTCGGCTTCCCCGAGGAGATCGATGTGCCACTGGCGTCCCGCGACCGCGAGCACGCGCACCTGCGACTGCTGCCACTCGTTCCATCGCAGCGGCGGATCGCGCGATCCCCGCGCCGAGGCGTAGAACAGGGTCGCCTCGGACGCTGTCGCGGCCCTGGCGCCGGTCGGGCCCACGTCGTGGATGCGCATGCGTGGCCCATTCACGAACACCTCGGAGAGAATGCCCGAGAGGAGGTCGTCGGTGCGCAGCACGACGTTCACGAATCCGCGCAGCGAATCGCGCCGCTGCGCCGCGCCGACCGGCCGCTCGACGAAGTAGACCGGCAAGTAGAAGATCAGCCCGTAACTGCTCCCCTTTTCCTGCGCCAGGCGGTAGCGGCCGGGCGCGATCGGCTCCCCGGTGTCGCGCGCGCGCTCCGCGGCCTCGAGTGCCGGCGCGCGCTCGCGGATGTCGAGGCCGAACACCGCCGAATTGGGGCCCATGGGCTCGAGGAATTCGATCACCCAGTACTCGCCGCGCCGCCCCGGCGGCTGGATGTCGAACTTCGGATACCCATTTGCGTCGAGGCTGCGGTCCGAGCGCACGTGCTCGACGAACGCCTCGCGCTGGGCGTCGGGAACGCGGCGAATGAACTCCACCGCCGTCACGCCGGGGAAGCGCTTGCCGAGCTCGAGGGCGGCCACGTATTGGGCGAACCCGCGCCTGCCCAGCGCTTCGTCGTGGTAGGCGAGGGCTTCGAGGCCGTACAGGAGGTCGATATAGCGCTGCAGGCGCCGCTCGAGGATGTTGGCGGCGAGGTTGGCCTGCCCAGAGAATTCGGAAAGCTGCTCGCGCTGTACCTGCCGGCCCGCCAGGAACCAAGCGAGCAGGGTCGCGGCCAGGCCGCAAGCAAGTGCGACCAGCGCGACGTTCTGGGGACGCAGGTACGTCTTCATTCGGATTTATGGGGGGTGCACGATAGAATAGCGGCTTTTCCCCGAAGCGCCTCGCCAGTGTCCCTGATCGTTCAGAAGTACGGCGGCACCTCCATGGGCAGCCCCGAGCGCATCCGCGAGGTCGCGCGCCGCATCGAGCGCTTCGCCAAGGAGGGCCACCAGTTGGTCGTGGTGCCTTCCGCCATGTCGGGCGAGACCAACCGCCTCATCAACCTCGCCAAGGAGATCAACCCGGATCCCAACCCGCGCGAGCTGGATGTGATCGCCTCGACCGGTGAACAGGTCTCGATCGGGCTCCTATCCCTCGCGCTGCACGCCATCGGGTTGAAGGCCAAGAGCTACACCGGCTGGCAGGTGCCGATCGTCACCGACGCCGCGTATTCAAAGGCGCGCATCCTCGGCATCGAGGACCGCAACATCCGCGAGGACCTCGACGCCGGCAACGTGGTGATCGTCGCGGGCTTCCAGGGCATCGACGACGACAACAACATCACGACCCTGGGGCGGGGCGGCTCGGACACCACGGGCGTGGCCCTCGCCGCGGCGCTGAAGGCCGACGAGTGCCAGATCTACACCGACGTGGACGGCGTGTACACCACCGATCCGCGGATCGTCCCGGAGGCGCGGCGCCTGGACACGGTCACGTTCGAGGAAATGCTGGAGCTCGCTTCGCTGGGGTCGAAGGTGCTGCAGATCCGCTCGGTGGAATTCGCCGGCAAGTACAAGGTGAAGC
>JBDTXQ010000318.1:0-3889 GCA_040006115.1 Usitatibacter sp. | reverse complement strand
TCGTCGGAACGCAGCTTCACCGCGTACTTCTGCTCGATCGCCATGGACAGCTCGAGCATGTCGAGCGAGTCGAGGCCGAGCCCGTCGCCGAAAAGCGGCGCCTCGGGCTCGATGTCCTCGGCTTTCACGCCCTCGAGATGGAGCGAGTCGACGATCAGCCGCGCCAGCTCCGGCTCGCCCTCGCGCTCATCGTTCATGGATCCGATCGAGCGATCGCTCGCGCTAGCTAGAGGGTCGCGATCGCGGAGCGGATGCCGCGGTCGAGGTTCTGCACCCATCCGTTGTAATTCTTGTGGACGGTGCCGCCGGTCGCCATCAGGTTCTCGCCGCCCTTGTACTGGATGCTGTATTTGGTCGCGCTGTAGGGAATCTCCACCACCGCGACGTGGGTGCGAAGGTTCAACGTGCCTTCGAGCTTGCCGGGGCCCGCATCGACGATGCGCCAGCCCAACGCGCTGCCCGCGGTGACGATGGCTTGCCGAACCTGGCTCGCCTGGAGCGTCTTCCCGGAAGCCGGACTCACCGGTGCGTCGGCGACGTTGTAGACGGGGGCCGTTGTGCAAGCCCCGAGGCCCAGCAAGACAACCGCGCAGATGATCGTGCTCTTGAGTCGCATTGTTCGCATCGTCTTCTCCCTGGCGTCCGTAGGTTTTTGGATTATGGACTTCGTAAACGCGAATTGAGTCTAGCACGGGTCATTCGCGTGGCGCCCTGCCGCGCGTGCGCGCTCTCGCGCCCGATTGCCACTAGAATCTCCGATCATGATCCATCCTCTCGCCATCCGCTCCTACACGACCACCAGCGCCGCCGGCATTGGAAAGGCGGCCACCGCGCGCGCCTTGCGCGATGGGCTTAGCGCGCTCGTCCCCAACGACCTCGCGTGGGCGCCGCTCGATTGCTGGATCGGGCGCGTGAGAGCCGCCGAATCGGTCGCGTTGCCCGAATCGCTGAGCGCCTTCGATTGCCGCAACAATCGGCTCGCGTTGCTGGCACTCGAGCAGGATGGATTCGTCGACGCGGTCGGCGCCGCGCGCCAGCGCCACGGCGCCGGGCGGGTCGCGCTCTTCCTGGGAACGAGCACGTCGGGAATTCTTTCCACCGAGCTCGCCTACCAGCGCCGCGATCCGGCGACCGGGAGCCTGCCGCCCGCGTTTCGCTACGACACGATGCACAGCCTCGACGCGACCACGGAATTCGTGCGCCGCGTGCTCGGCCTCACCGGGCCGGCGATGACGGTCTCCACGGCCTGCTCGTCGAGCGCCAAGGTGTTCTGCCTAGCCGAGCGCTTCATCCGCCTGGGCCTCGCCGACGCAGCGGTGGTGGGCGGCGTGGATAGCCTTTGCCACACCACGCTCTACGGGTTCACTGCGCTGCAGCTGGTGGCCCCCGACGTGTGCCGCCCGTTCGACACCGCGCGCCGCGGCATCACCATCGGCGAGGCCGCGGGTTTCGCATTGCTCGAGCGTGGCGACGGGGCATTGCGTCTCATCGGTTACGGCGAGACCAGCGACGCGCACCACATGTCGACCCCGCATCCAGAGGGCGACGGCGCGCGGCGCGCCATGCTCGATGCGCTCGAGCGCGCGCGCATCGGGCCGGGCGAGATCGACTACGTGAACCTGCACGGCACGGGCACGCCCGCGAACGATCGCGCGGAGGGCCGCGCGGTGCACGACGTCTTCGGCGCCTCCGCGCCCTGCTCGTCCACCAAGGGCGTGACTGGGCACACGCTCGGCGCGGCCGGAATCACCGAGGCGGCCATCTCGCTCTTGAGCCTCGAGCAGGAGTTCATGCCCGGGAGCCCCACCACGCGCGAGGTCGATCCGGATACCCAATGCACGATTGCCCTGCACGGCGAGGCGCGCCCGCTCGCCCGCGTGATGAGCAACAGCTTCGGCTTCGGCGGCAACAACTGCGCCCTCGTGTTCGGCAAGACCTCCTGATGCGCGTGGCCATCGAAGCCGTGGGCGTCCTCGCGCCGGGCTTTCCCGATTGGGGCAACGCGCGCGACGTGCTCGCGGGCCGCGCGCCGTTCGTGGACGCGCCTCTCGCGCCGTGCGCGCCGGCGAGCCTCGCGCCCTCGGAGCGCCGGCGCAGCTCTGCCACGGTACGCCTCGCGCTCGCCGCGGCCGAGCAGGCGATGAAGCAGACCGCCATCGCTCCCCAGGACATGGCGCTCGTCTTCGCCTCGGCGGAGGCCGCCGCCGTCATCACCCACCAGCTTTGCGAGGCGCTCGCGGGCACGCGCGAAGTCTCGCCCACGCAGTTCCACAACTCGGTGCACAACGCGCCGAGCGGCTACTACAGCATCGCGATGAAGGCGAAGCTCGGCGCGACGAGCCTGTGCCGCGGCCCCTGGTCTTTCGCCGCGGGCCTGCTCGGCGCCGCTGCGCAGGCGCTCGGCGACGACGTGCCGGTGCTCTTCGTCTGCTACGACAGCCCGCTGCCCGCGCCGCTCTGCGAATCGCTGCCGGTGATCGAGGCGACGGCGATCGCGATCATGATCTCGCCGCTGCCCGCCGCGGCCACGCTCGCATCGTGGGAGATCGCCATCGAGACGCGCGAAGGCGCGGGCGCGTGGCCCGCATGGATGCCGCAGGCGTGGCATGCGAATGCGAGCGCGCGCGGCTTCGACGCACTCGCCATGCTGGTGGCTGAAACGGGCGCGAGCGCCACCCTGCCGTTGTCTCCCGAACTCGCCGTGCGGGTGGCGCGATGCTAGGCCGAGCCGAGATCGCCGCGCGCATTCCCCATGCCGGACGCATGTGCCTCCTCGATCGCGTGCTCCACTGGGACGAGCATCGCATCGAGTGCGCCGCAGAGAGTCACCGCGAAGCCGACCACCCGCTGCGCGAAAGCGGCGGGCTGCCGGTATGGGCCGCGATCGAATACGCCGCGCAGGCGGCGGCGGTGCACGGCGCTCTGGTCCTCGACGACGCGCGGCCGCGCGCCGGAGTGCTGGGCAAGCTCTCCAACGTGCGCCCCGCGTGCGAATGGCTGGACCGGATTGCATCGCATCTCACTGTGGCGGCGACCCTGCTGCATAGCGATCCCGCCGGCGCCGTCTACGCGTTCGAGGCCCGCGGCGACGGCGCGTTGCTCCTCGAAGGTCAGTTCACCTTGATGTTCCCGGGCAGCTCGGCGTCGCCGCGATGAAGCGCGCGCTGGTGACCGGAGGCAGCGGAGTGATCGGCGGCGCGATCTGCCGCGCGCTCGCGGCGCAGGGATTCCACGTGGTCGTGCATGCGGGGCGGCGGATAGCCGAGGCCGTGCGGCTCGCCGACGAACTGAAGAGCGCGGGCGCGAGCGCCGAGGCGGCCGCGTTCGACGTGACCGACCATGCCGCGACTAACGCCGCGCTCGCGAAGCTCCTCGCGGGCGGCGCGATCCAGGCACTGGTGCACAACGCAGGCGTCCACGACGACGCGCTCCTCGCCGCGATGGACGAAACGCGCTGGCGGCGCGTCCTCGACGTGAGCCTGCAGGGATTCTTCAACGTGACGCAGCCGCTCCTCATGCCGATGGTGCAGACGCGCTGGGGCCGCATCGTGAGCATCACGTCGCTCGCCGGCGTGATGGGCAACCGCGGCCAGGTGAACTACGCCGCCGCCAAGGCGGGCCTGCACGGCGCCACCAAGGCGCTCGCGCTGGAAGTCGCCGCGCGCGGCATCACGGTGAACGCGGTCGCCCCGGGCGTCATCGCATCGCCCTCGACCGAAAAGGCCTTTCCCGCCGCGCGCATCAAGGAGCTCGTTCCGATGGGACGCGCTGGCGAGCCCGCGGAAGTCGCGGCCCTGGTCGCATTCCTCTGTTCCGACGCCGCGAGCTACATCTCGGGGCAGGTGATCGGCGTGAACGGCGGCATCGCATGAAGGCCCAAAGGGAGAGC
>JBDTXQ010000317.1:0-3896 GCA_040006115.1 Usitatibacter sp. | reverse complement strand
GAGAAGTCGTCGATCGAGATGGTGTCGCCCACCGGGAGGATCACCGGCGGCTTCGGCGGCTCGATCGCCTCGAGCTTGAACTCGGGCACATCCGCAGCCGCGCCGGCCTTCGCGACCGCCGGCTCGGGCTTCGCTTCCTGCGGCGGCTCGAGCAGCTGGTCGATCTGCGTCGGGTCGATGCGCGAGACGAGGTGGCGATAGGGCTGCACCTTGTGCCCGGGCTTCAGCGGCGTGCCGATGTCTTCCCAGGTGAGCGGCTTGGCGAAGCCGAGGAACGCCTCGACCTCCTCCGCCACCTTGGGCAATACCGGCTTGAGGTAAATGGTGAGGATGCGGAAGAGCTCCAGGTAAAGGGTGCAGAACCATTGCAGCGCCGCGTCCTGGCCCGGCTCCTTGGCGATCTCCCACGGCTTCTGCTCGTCCACGTACTGGTTCACCCGGTCGGCGAGGAACATGATCTGGCGGATCGCCTTGCTGAATTCGCGCGCCTCGTAGTCGGCGGCGATCGCGTCGGCGAAGCTCCTCACCTCGAAGAGGATCGCGGGGGCCTGCTCGTCGTCGGGCGCCGGCGCCGCGAGGTTGCCGCGCATCTTGTGCTTGAGCTCCCGGCCCGCGGAGAGCGGCTCGTCCGACAGCTCGCCCGCGAAGCGCTTGCCGATGAATCCCGCGGCGCGGCTCGCGATGTTCACGTACTTGCCGACCAGGTCGGAGTTCACGCGCGCGAGGAAGTCGTCGGGATTGAAGTCGAGGTCCTCGACGCGCGCGTTCAGCTTGGCCGCGAGGTAGTAGCGCACCCACTCCGGGTTCAGCCCCAGCTCGATGTAGCGCTGCGGGCTCACCGAGACGCCGCGCGACTTGGACATCTTCTCGCCGGAGAGCTGCAGGAAGCCGTGGACGTAGACGTTGTCCGGCACCTTGCGCTCGGAGAACTTGAGGGTCGCCGGCCAGAAGAGCGTGTGGAAATAGATGATGTCCTTGCCGATGAAGTGGATCTGCTCCACCTTCGGGTCGGCCAGGTACTTGTCGAAATCCAGCCCCTTCTTGCCCAGGTAGTTCTTGAGCGAGGCGAGATAGCCGATCGGGGCGTCCAGCCAGACGTAGAAGTACTTGCCGGGCGCGCCGGGGATCTCGATGCCGAAGTAGGGCGAATCGCGCGTGATGTCCCAGTCGTTGAGGCCGCCGTCCAGCCACTCGAGCACCTTGTTGGACACCTCGGGCTGGAGCTTGCCGTCCTGGGTCCAGCCGCGCAGGAACTCCACGCAGCGCGGGTCGGAGAGCTTGAAGAAGAAGTGGTCGGACTTGCGCAGCACCGGCTTCGCCCCGGTGAGCGCCGAGTAGGGGTTCTTCAGGTCCGTGGGCGCGTAGACCGCGCCGCAATTCTCGCAGGAGTCCCCGTACTGGTCCTTGGTGCCGCACTTGGGGCACTCGCCCTTGATGTAGCGGTCCGGGAGGAACATCTTCTTCACCGGGTCGAAGAACTGCTCGATGGTCTTCGTGTCGATGAACCCCGCCTTCTGCAGGGCGACGAAGATCTCCGAGGAAAGCTCGGTGTTCTCCGCGGAATGGGTGGTGTGGAAGTTGTCCCAGCTGATGCCGAAGCGCTGGTAGTCGCGCCGGTGGGACTCGTTCACGCGGGCGATCAGCTCCTCGGGGGTGATGCCCTCGGCCTCGGCCTTGAGCATGATCGGGGCGCCGTGGGCGTCGTCGGCGCAGACGAAATTCACCTTGTGGCCCTGCAAGCGCTGGAAGCGGACCCAGATGTCCGCTTGCACATACTCCATGATGTGCCCGATGTGGAACGGGCCGTTGGCGTAGGGCAGCGCCGTGGTGACGAAAAGCTTGCGGGGCATTGATTGGTTTTTCGAGTCTCCGCGATGATAGCAAATTGATTTAAAATCGCGCGTTGCAACTCCTCCGCATGGCATCCCACGGCATGGCCCCCTCCGAGCAGGACATCTTCGCAGCGCTCTCCGAGCTGATCGACCCGGTCACCGGGAGGAACTACGTCGAGTCGAAGAGCGTGAAGAACGTGAAGGTCGACGGCGCTCGCGTGGCGCTGGACGTGATCCTCGGCTACCCGGCGCGCGGGGTGCTCGAGGCCGTGAGGAAGCAGGTCTCCGAGAGGCTTTCACGCGTCCCCGGCGTCTCGCAGGCGAGCGTGAACGTGGTCTCCAAGGTGGTCTCGCACGCCGTGCAGCGCGGCGTGAAGCTGGTCCCCGGCATCAAGAACATCATCGCGGTGGCTTCCGGCAAGGGCGGCGTGGGCAAGAGCACCACGGCCGTCAACCTCGCGCTCGCGCTCGCCGCGGAGGGCGCGACGGTCGGCATGCTCGACGCCGACATCTACGGGCCCTCGCAGCCGCTCATGCTTGGCATCACCGGGCGCCCGGCCTCGAAGGACGGCAAGACCATGGAGCCCATGGAGGGCCACGGGGTACAGGCGATGAGCGTGGGCTTCCTGATCGAGCAGGACACGCCGATGGTCTGGCGCGGCCCGATGGTGACCCAGGCGCTCGAGCAGCTCCTCACCGAAACCAAGTGGCGCGACCTCGACTACCTGGTGGTCGACCTCCCGCCGGGCACCGGGGACATCCAGCTCACCCTCGCGCAGAAGGTGCCGGTCACCGGCGCCGTCATCGTGACGACGCCCCAGGACATCGCCCTGATCGACGCCCGAAAAGGTCTCAAGATGTTCGAGAAGGTCGGCATCCCGATCATCGGCATCGTCGAGAACATGGCGATCCACATCTGCTCGCAGTGCGGGCACGCCGAGCACATCTTCGGCTCCGGCGGCGGCGAGAAGATGTGCAAGGACTACGACGTGGAGCTCCTGGGGAGCCTTCCCCTCGACATCCGCATCCGCGAGCAGGCCGATTCCGGCAAGCCCACGGTGGTCGCCGACCCCGAGGGGGCGATCGCGGGCATCTACCGGGACATCGCCCGCAAGGTCGCCGCGCGCATCGCGCGCCAGTCCGAGGACCGCTCGTCCGTCTTCCCCAAGATCGTCATTCAGAACAACTAGAGCCATGACCATCAAGAGCGACAAATGGATCCGCCGCATGGCGGCCTCCGACGCCATGATCGAGCCCTTCGAGCCCGGCCAGGTGCGCGAAGTGGACGGCAGGCGGATCGTCTCCTACGGCACCTCGAGCTACGGCTACGACGTGCGCTCGTCGAACGAATTCAAGATCTTCACCAATATCAACTCCACGATCGTCGACCCGAAGAACTTTGACGAGAAGTCCTTCGTGGACTTGAAGGCCGACGTGTGCATCATCCCGCCCAACTCCTTCGCGCTCGCGCGCACCGTCGAGCGCTTCCGGATCCCCAGGAACGTGCTGGTGATCTGCCTGGGCAAGAGCTCGTACGCGCGCTGCGGGATCGTGGTGAACGTGACGCCCCTCGAGCCCGAGTGGGAAGGCTACGTGACGCTGGAGTTCTCCAACACCACGCCGCTGCCCGCGAAGATCTACGCCAACGAGGGCGTGGCGCAGATGCTCTTCTTCGAGTCCGACGAGGTCTGCGAGACCTCCTACCGCGACCGGGGAGGCAAATACCAGGGGCAGAAGGGCGTGACGCTCCCCAAGATTTGATTTGAAACATTCGCGGAACGATTTCGGGCCGCGAGCGCCAAAAAAACCCCGACGGACCGGGATTTTTGCCCTATACTTCGCGCGAAAATGAAGGAGGTCATCATGACAGGAGCGAGGAACCACCGCGCCTCGACCGCTTCCGGCAAACCCGGAAAGCGCTCGCTCGCCGCTTCCGCCTCCTTGCGTCACCAGAGACTTCGATGCCCCGAACCGCCACGATAAAGAAGATCCGGCCGCAGCCGGAGTTTCCCCTCGATTCCCACCCGGAAGTCAGCCTCGACTTCACCCGGGTCAAGCAGTTCC
>JBDTXQ010000316.1:0-3917 GCA_040006115.1 Usitatibacter sp. | reverse complement strand
ACTGCTGGCCCGCCTCGGCCTGGCGCCCGCCGCCGCGCAGGTCCTGGATCGGATTCAGGAAGAGGTTCGCCCCCGGCTCCTTCGAGAGCTTCGGGCGCAGTCGCGCGAGGATCTGGTCGAGCGAGGCGTCGCGCTGCTTGAGCGGCTTCAGCGCGATGAACATCTGCGCGGAATTGCGCTGGCCGCCGCCGGTGAACGCCGTGACGCTCTCCACCGCCGGGTCGGCCATCACGATCGCCGCGAGGTTGTTGAGCTTCACCTTCATCGCTTGGAACGAGATCGACTGGTCGGCGCGCACGAAGCCGATGAGGCGCCCGGTGTCCTGCTGCGGGAAGAAGCCCTTGGGGATGTTCACGTAAAGGTAGGCGCTCAACGCGAGCGTGCCGAGGAAGACTGCCAGCATGATGAGCGGGAAGCGCAGCGCCCAGCCGAGGCTCCTCTCGTAGCCCTTGTGCAGCTTGTCGAAGGCAGCTTGCATGCCGCGCGCCAGGCGACCGGGCTTGCGCTCCTCGGGCGGGCGCAGCAGCAACGAGCACATCATCGGCGTCGTGCTGAGGGAGACCACGAGCGAGATGCCGATCGCCACCGAGAGCGTCACCGCGAACTCGCGGAACAGGCGCCCCACGATCCCGCCCATGAAGAGGATCGGGATGAATACCGCCACCAGCGACACGCTCATGGAAACCACGGTGAACGCCACCTCGCGCGCGCCCAGGAGCGCGGCTTCGAAGGGCTTCATGCCCTTCTCGACGTGGCGCGACACGTTCTCGAGCACCACGATCGCGTCGTCCACCACGAAGCCGGTGGCGATGGTGAGCGCCATCAGCGACAGGTTGTTGAGGCTGAATCCGAGGATGTACATGGCGCCGAAGGTGCCGATGAGCGAGATCGGCACGGCGACCGCGGGGATCAACGTCGCCCGCCCGTCGCGAAGGAAGAGGAACACCACCAGGATCACCAGCGCCACGGAGATGATCAGCGTGCGCTCGACTTCGCGCAGCGACGCGCGGATGGTGCTGGTGCGTTCGAGCATCACCTGCAGGTCCACGCTCGCGGGGATGGAGGCGCGCAGCTCCGGGAGGAGCGCCGTGATCGCGTCCACCACCTCGATGATGTTGGCGTTCGGCTGGCGGTTGATGATCATGAGCACCGCCGGCTTGCCGTTGGCCATGCCGTAGTTGCGCACGTCCTGCACGCTGTCGACCACGTCGCCCAGGTCGCCGAGGCGCACCGCCGCGCCGTTGCGATACGCGACCACGATCGGCTTGTACTCGGCCGCGCTCTTCGCCTGGTCGTTCGCCTGGACCTGCCAGTAGCGCTCGGCGTCGTCGAGGAAGCCTTTCGGGCGGTTGGCGTTGGTGGAGGTGATCGCGGCGCGCACCTCGTCCAAGCCGATGCCGAGCTTGCTGAGGAGCGGCGGAATCAGCTCGACGCGCACCGCGGGAAGCGATCCCCCGCCCACGCTCACCTGGCCCACGCCCTTCATCTGGGAGATGCGCTGCGCGAGGTTGGTGGACGCGATGTCGTACATCTGGCCGGGCGTGAAGCGCTCGGATGTGAGCGCGAGGATCATCACCGGCGCGTCGGCGGGATTCACCTTCCGGTAGGTCGGGTTGTTGGGAAGGCTCGACGGCAGGTCGGTGCGCGCCGCCTGGATGGCGGCCTGGACCTCGCGCGCCGCGCCGTTGATGTCGCGCGAGAGCTCGAACTGGAGCGTGACGCGCGCGCTTCCCAGCGACGAGCTCGAGGTCATCTCGGTGATTCCCGCGATGCGGCCGAGCGCGCGCTCGAGCGGCGTGGCCACCGTCGCCGCCATCACCTCCGGGCTCGCGCCCGGCAGCGAAGCCGACACCGACACCGTGGGGAAATCCACCTGCGGCAATGGCGACACCGGCAATAGCCCGAACGACACGATGCCCGCCAGCGCCACGCCGATGGTGAGGAGCGTGGTCGCAACGGGTCGTCGGACGAAGGGCTCGGTGAGGTTCATTCGACGAGTTATGCGGTCAAAAGGCGTTCATCTGCGTTGATGCGGGGCGGGATTTCCGGCCCCAGCGTTCGGCGGCGCGATCGAAGTAGAGATAGATCACGGGCGTCGTGAAAAGCGTGAGCAGCTGCGAGAAGATGAGCCCGCCCACCATCGCGATGCCGAGCGGGTGGCGCAGCTCCGCGCCCACCCCCCAGCTGATCATCAGCGGCAGCGCGCCGAGCATGGCGGCCATGGTCGTCATGAGGATCGGCCGGAAGCGCAGCAGCGACGCCTGGTAGATCGCGTCGCGCGGGGCCATGCCCTGCTCGCGCTCCGCGTCGAGGGCGAAGTCGATCATCAGGATCGCGTTCTTCTTCACGATGCCGATCAGCAGGATGATGCCGATGATCGCGATGATGCCGAGGTCCTGGCCGAAGAGCATGAGCGAGAGGAGCGCGCCCACGCCCGCCGAGGGCAGCGTTGAGAGGATGGTTACCGGGTGGATGTAGCTCTCGTAGAGCACGCCCAGCACGATGTACATCGTGACGATCGCGGCGAGGATGAGCAAGAGGGTGTTCACGAGCGAGCCGCGGAATGCGAGCGCCGCGCCCTGGAAGTTCGCGCGCACCGACGCGGGCATCTCGAGCTCCTTCTCGGCCTTTTCGATCGCGTCGACCGCCTGGCCGAGGGAGGCGCCCGGCGCGAGGTTGAACGAGACCGTGGTCGACGGGAACTGCCCGAGGTGGCTCACCGAGAGCGCGCCGGGCTGCTCGCGGATGGAGGCCACGGCGTTCAGGGGAACCTGCGTGCCGCCGGAGCCGGGCACGTAGATGTCGTTCAGCGAAGCGGGGCCGCGGCGGAATTCCGGCTTCACCTCGAGCACCACGCGGTACTGCGTCGCCTGCGTGAAGATGGTGGAGACCAGGCGCTGGCCGAACGCGTTGTAGAGCGCGTTGTCGATCCCGGCGGGCGTTACCCCCAGTCTCCCGGCGGTGTCGCGATCGATGGTCACGTACGCCTGCAGGCCCTGGTCCTGCAGGTCCGATGCCACGTCCATCAGCTGCGGCACGCGCCTCAGCCGCTCGATCACCTTCTGGGTCCAGGTGCCGAGCTCCGCGAGGTTGGCGCTCTCGAGAGTGAGCTGGAACTGGGTGCGGCTCACGCGGTTCTCGATGGTGAGGTCCTGCACCGACTGCATGTAGAGCGTCGTGCCCTCGAAATGCTCGAGGCTCTTCTTGATGCGAGCCATCACGACCGAGACGTTGTCGCGCACCTTGTGGGGTTTCAGCGCGATCAGCAACCGCCCCGCGTTCAGGGTGATGTTGGTGCCGTCCACGCCGATGAAGGACGACACGCTCTCCACCGCCGGATCCTCGAGGATCGCCTGCGCGAGGGCGCGGCTCCTTCCCGCCATCGATTCGAAGGAGGCGCTCTGCGGGCCCTCCGAGATGCCCTGGATCAAGCCCGTGTCCTGCAGGGGGAAGAAGCCCTTCGGGATGGCGATGTAGAGGATCACGGTGAGCGCCAGCGTCACCAGGAACACGATCATGGTGAGCGGCTGGTGGTCGAGCACCCAGCGCAATGCGTCGCCGTACTTGGCGATCACCCGGTCGAACATCTCCCCCGACTTGCGGAAGAACCTGCCCTGCTTCTCCGGCGGCGTGTGCTTCAGGAGCCGCGCCGCCATCATCGGCGTGAGGGTGAGCGAGACGAACGCCGAGATGAGGATCGACACCGCGAGCGTGATCGCGAACTCGCGAAACAGCCGGCCCACGACCTCGCCCATGAAGAGAAGCGGGATCAGCACCGCGATCAGCGACAACGTGAGGGAGATGATGGTGAAGGCGATCTGGCGCGAGCCCTTGAGCGCCGCCTGCATCGGGTCCTCGCCTTCCTCCACGTAGCGCGCGATGTTCTCGATCACCACGATGGCGTCGTCCACCACGAA
>JBDTXQ010000315.1:0-3920 GCA_040006115.1 Usitatibacter sp. | reverse complement strand
CGAGCGCGGCGCCGCCCGAGTCGCCGAGCTGGTCGGCATGCAGCTTCACGCGCAGCCCATGGGTGCGCGCCGCTTCGAAGACGCGGCTCACCTGCTCGCGGCTGAACGCGATGGTTTCGCAGAAGCCGTCCACCGCGCTCGCAAGGCCCTCGGCCGCGGCGCGCGGAATCATCTGCGCGCAGACGGCGTCGATGTAGGCGTCGGCGCGCCCCTCGAATTCCGGCGGAATCGCGTGGGCCCCGAGGAGCGTCGTGCAGATCGAGACCGCGTGGTCGGCGCCGAGGCTCCTCGCGATCCTCAGGCAGCGCAGCTCGTTGTCGGCGTCGAGGCCGTAGCCCGACTTGATCTCGACCGTCGTCACGCCTTCGGACATGAGCGCGGCGAGCCGGCGCGCCGAGGCGGCGCGCAACTCGGCGTTGCCGGCGGCGCGAGTTGCCTTCACCGTCGCGGCGATGCCGCCTCCCGCGCTCGCGATGTCCGCGTAGCTCATTCCGGCGAGGCGCATCTCGAATTCGCGCGCGCGGTCGCCGGCGTACACGAGATGCGTGTGGCAATCGACCAGCCCGGGCGTGACGAGGGCGCCTTTCACGTCGACCACCTCTTCGCCCAGGGGATGGCGACGCGGGCTGAGGCTCGCCGCCTCGCCGACCCACGCGATGCGCCCGTCCTCGGCGCGTAACGCCCCATTCTCGATGATCGAGTAGCGCGCGCCGTGCATCGTCGCGATGCGTGCGTTCATGACGAGGAGCCGGGCCATGATCGGTATCATAGAGAACTTCATGGCCGCCCTCTTCGCTTCCGACGCGCTGCTGCCTTCCGGGTGGGCGCGCGACGTGCGGGTCGAGTGGGACGAGGCCGGGATCATCTCGAGCGTCGCTGCTCGCGCTGCGCCGGATGGCGCCACCGTGGCCTGCGGTCCGTTGCTGCCGGGCATCGCCAACGTGCACTCCCACGCGTTCCAGCGCGCCATGGCGGGCCTCGCGGAATGCCGCGGCCATCCCACCGACGACTTCTGGACCTGGCGCGAGGAGATGTACCGCCTCGTGCAACTCCTCGCGCCCGAGGACGTCGAGGCGATCGCGCGCCACCTCTACATCGAGATGCTGAAGCACGGCTACACCACCGTCGCGGAATTCCACTATCTCCACAACGACCGCGACGGCCGGCCCTATGCGGACAAGGCCGAGATGGCGAACCGCATCGTCGGCGCCGCGGGCGATGGCGGCATCGCGCTCACGCTGCTGCCGGTGCTATACGTCCACGGAGGCTTCGGCCACCGTGTCCTTTCGCCCGCGCAGCGGCGCTTCGGCGGCGACCCGGCGTTCGTGGTCGACCTGCTGCGCGAGGTGGCGGCGTTCCACCTGCCCAACGCGCTCCTGCGCCTCGGGGTCGCGCCGCACTCGGCGCGCGCGGTCGATGCGCTCCTCCTCACCGAGATGGTGGACGCAGCCACCCGCCTCGACCCGACCATGCCCATCCACATGCATGTCTCGGAGCAGGTGGGTGAAGTGACCGAATGCATCGAGACCCACGGAACGACGCCGCTCGCCTGGGTTCGCGACCTGGTGGAGATCGGCCCGCGCTGGTGTTTCATCCACGCGACGCACCTCACCCAGCTCGAGATGCGATCGCTCGCGGCGACGGGCGCCAGCGTGGGCCTCTGCCCGACGACCGAGGCCAACCTGGGCGACGGCATCTTCGAGTTCGCACCGTGGTTCGAGGCGCGTCGCCCGTGGTCGATCGGCGGCGACAGCCACGTCTCGGTGAGCCCTTTCGAGGAGCTTCGCGCGCTCGAATACAGCCAGCGCCTGCGCCATCGCGTGAGGAACGTGATCGCCGACGAGGACTTGCCCGACGTGGCGGCCAACCTGTGGCTGGGCGCGTCGGCGGGCGGCGCGCAATCCACCGGCCAGCCCACCGGGATGATCGCCGTCGGGCGGCGCGCGGATTTCGTGGTGCTCGACGGCGCGGACGTCGATTTCGAGGGCCTCGGTGCCGGCGCGATGCTGGGCGTGGCGATATTTTCCGGGAGCTCCAACCGCGTGCGCGACGTCTTCGTGGCAGGATCGATGGTGATCGAGAACGGGCGGCACCCGCGGGAGGAATCCGCGGCAGCGGACTTTCGCGCCACCCTCAAGAGGCTCCGCGCCGCCCCATAGGCTTCTCCAATCGCACGACTTGAAAAAGTCGTACCTGGCACGATTTTTTTGTACCTACGCGGCGCGCGCCATCTTCAGGCAGGGCATGCGGATTGAGCCGATCGCCGACGCGAGGGCCTCCACCGCGAGCGGCCGGTCGAAGCTCGCGCGCCACGCCAGCGCCACCTTGCGCGACGGCACGGGCGCGGAGAAGGGCACCACCTTCAGCAGCTTCGAGGCGTAACGCGCGGTGAGCGCGCTCGACGGCAGCACGCTCACGCCGAGCCCCGAGGCCACCATGTTGCGGATCGTCTCCAGGGAGCTTCCGGCGCGGCCCTCCGGGACCGCGGTGTTCGACTGGCCCGGGCACGCCTCGAGCACCTGGTCGCGGAAGCAGTGGCCGTTGTTCAGCACGAGGAGGTTCTCTTCGGAGAGCTCCGAAGGCCTCACGCCCTTCCTCACCTGCCAGCGGTGGCCCTCGGGCACCACGACGCTGAACGGCTCCTCGTAGACTACCTCCGTGGTCACCCCGGGGATAAAAAACGGCAGAGCAATCACGACCGCGTCGAGCTCGCCTTCCCGCAGCATGGGCGCGAGGTTGCCGGTGAGGTTCTCCTCGATCACCAGCGGCATCGCGGGCGCCCGCTTCTTGAGTATCGGGATCAGCTCGGGCAGCAGGTACGGACCGATGGTCGGGATCACGCCCAGGCGCAGCGCCCCGGCGAGCTGGTCCTGCCCGCCGCGCGCGATGCCCTGGATCTTGCCGACCTCGTCCAGCACGCGGCGCGCCTGCTCGACGATCGCGTGGCCGCGCGCGGTGAGCAGCACCTCGTTCTTGTTGCGCTCGAAGAGCTTCACCCCCAGCTCGTCCTCGAGCTTGGCGAGCGCGAGCGAGAGCGTGGGCTGCGTCACGAAGCACTTCTGCGATGCGCGGCCGAAATGGCGCTCCTGGGCGAGCGCAACGACGTACCTCAGTTCGGTGAGTGTCACGGGCGTTCCATAGCCTTGGCCTATCGGAATTATAGCGACAATAAATTGGTTAAATCAATCGGACCGGCCCAACATATCGGTCTCGGCGGCGTAAGGAGCGGCGCGCGGCCGCGACTCAGGAGTCACATGGCGGCGACCCTCAAGGTGGATGTGGCGATCATCGGCGCGGGCACGGCGGGACTCACCGCCTACCGGGCTTCCCGCGCGGCGGGCGCGCGCACGGTTCTCATCGAAGGCGGCCCCTACGGGACCACTTGCGCGCGCGTCGGCTGCATGCCTTCCAAGCTCCTGATCGCCGCGGCGGAAGCGGTGCACTCGATCCAGCGCGCTCCGGGCTTCGGAGTGCGCTTGGACGGCAAAGTGCGCGTCGACGGGCGCGAGGTGATGGCGCGCGTGAAGCGCGAGCGCGACCGTTTCGTCGGCTTCGTCCTGCATGACGTCGGGGCCATCGCCGAATCCGACCGCGTGCGCGGTCACGCGAAGTTCGCCGATCGCAACACGCTGCTGGTAGGCGAGCAGCGCATCGAGGCGCGCGCGTTCGTGATCGCGACGGGCTCGCGCCCCACGTTCCCGCCGCTCCTCGACGGGCTCGGCGACCGGCTCGTGGTGAACGACGACGTCTTCGCCTGGGACGACCTTCCGCGCTCCGTGGCGGTGTTCGGCCCGGGCGTGATCGGCCTGGAGATCGGCCAGGCGCTCACGCGCCTGGGCGTGCGCGTCGTGGTCCTGGGACGCGGGGGACGGGTGGGCCCGATCACCGATCCCTACGTGCAGCGCGCCGCGATCGAGGCC
>JBDTXQ010000314.1:0-3922 GCA_040006115.1 Usitatibacter sp. | reverse complement strand
GCATCGCCGAGCGCGGCATCGAGCGCCTTGGCGCGAGCGACCTCGCGATCGTGGAATTCCGCCGCATCATGGTCGAGGCGGTGAAGGACTTCGCCGCGGGCAAGCCAGCGATCGGTACCGCCGCGCCCCGAGTGGCGCATGAGAGCCTGCGATCCTTCGAGGGCATCGTCCCGAAGAGCATCGACTGGCGCACGCTCGACAAGCCGCGCGAAGAATGCGCCGCCGAACAGGAGGAATCATGAAGCTCGCGATTGCCCTGGCGCTCGCCTCGACGCTGGCGCTTCCCGGAATCGCGTCCGCCCAGGACATCGCGGCAATCGCGCGCCTGCAGGGCGAGGCGCGCACCAGGGCGCTCGTCGAGGGCGCGCGCAGGGAAGGCGAGGTGATGGTCTACCACTCCACGCAGACCGAGGACCTGAAGCCGGTGTTCGACGCGTTCAGCGCCAGGTACGGTGTCAAGGTGCGCGACTGGCGCTCGAGCTCCGAGAATGTCGTCCAGCGCGTGGTCAGCGAGACGCGCGCCGGCAAGCGCGACGTCGACTTCATCGAGAACAACTCGCCGGAGATGGAGGCGCTGCGCCGGGAGAAAATGCTGTTGCGCATGGATTCGCCCCACTTCGCCGACATGCGTCCGGGCACCCTTCCCGCGCACCACGAGTACGCGACTTCCACCATGGATGTCTTCGTCCAGGCGTACAACACCGAGAAGGTGAAGCGCGAGGAGCTGCCGAAGACCTACCAGGACCTCGCGGACCCCAGGTGGAAAGGCCGGCTCGGCATCGAGGCCGAGGACCAGGCCTGGTTCGGTACGCTGCTGCACGGGCTCGACGATGCGCGCGGCGCGAAGCTCTTCGCCGACATCGTCGCCGCCAACGGAATCTCGGTGCGCAAGGGTCACACGCTGCTCGCGAACCTGGTGGCCGCTGGAGAGATACCGTTCGCGCTCACCGTGTACAACTACAAGCCGCAGCAGCTGAAGGCGAGGGGCGGCACCATTGACTGGATTCTCCTCGACCCGGCGGTGGCGCAGCTGCACGCGATCGCGGTGACCGCCAAGGCTTCCCACCCGCACGCGGCGATGCTGCTCTTCGATTTCTTTCTCGGCGAAGGCCAGGCGATTCTCGCGGCGCGAAACTTCGTTCCTTCCAACAGCAAGGTGCCTTCGCCCTTCGGCAGCCGCCCGATCCGCTTCATCGACGCCGCTGAGGCGATCGACAAGCAGGACGCGTGGACCAAGGGCTACGAGGAAACTTTTATCAGGCGCGCGGGCCGCTGAAGCGCGGCGCCCAGGAGGCCGCCGAGAGTTTGCTCGCGAGCGTGGCCAGCGCCTGGCCACGGTGGCTCGCGCGGTTCTTCTCCGCGGTGGGAAGTTCGGCCGCGGTAAGCGACCCGCCCTTCACGAGGAAGTAGGGGTCGTAGCCGAAGCCGTTGGCGCCGCGCGGTTCGAGCACGATCTCGCCGTGCCAGGTGCCGTCGGCCACGATCGGCGTGGGATCGTCGGCGTTTCTCACCAGCACCAGCACGCAGTAATAGAACGCCGAGCGATCGCCCGCGGCGCGCAGCTGCTCGACCAGCTTCGCGTTGTTGCGCGCGTCGCGTTCCTCGCGGCCGCCTTCCTTCCCCGCGTAATACGCCGAGTGCACCCCCGGCTCGCCGAAGAGCGCAGGAACGCAGAGGCCGGAGTCGTCGGCGAGGGCCGGGAGCCCGGTCATGTTGGCTGCGTGGCGCGCTTTCGCGAGCGCGTTCTCGAGGAACGTGAAGTGCGGCTCCTCGGCTTCCGGCACCGCGAAGTCCGATTGCGGCACGGCTTCGATTCCCAGCGGCCCCAGCAGCGCCGACAGCTCGCGCAGCTTCCCCGGGTTACTCGATGCGATGACGACTCGGTTCACCAAAGGCATCTGTGGTTAACGGCTTGGCCAGAGCGGAGCGCTGAAGAGAGATGAGTTCCGAAATGCCCTTGGCAGAAAGGTCCAGCAGCTTCGACATTTGCTCGCGGGTGAAGGGGACCTTCTCGGCCGTGCCCTGGATCTCGACGAAGTGGCCGGCGCCGGTCATCACCACGTTCATGTCGGTGTCGCAGCCCGAGTCCTCGGAGTAGTCGAGGTCGAGCACCGTCTCCCCCCCGACGATGCCCACGGACACCGCGGCGACGAAGTCGCGCAGCGGATCGCCGGCGAGGAGCCCCTTGTCGCGCAGCCACTGCAGGGCGTCCGCGAGGGCGACCATCGCGCCGGTGATCGAGGCGCAGCGCGTTCCGCCGTCGGCCTGCAGGACGTCGCAGTCGATGGTGATCTGGCGTTCACCAAGCTTCGACAAATCCGTCACCGTGCGAAGACTGCGGCCGATGAGGCGCTGGATCTCCTGCGTGCGCCCGGACTGCTTGCCGCTCGCCGCTTCCCTCGCGCCGCGCGTGTTGGTCGCGCGCGGCAGCATGCCGTACTCGGCGGTGACCCAGCCCTGGCCCTTGCCCTTGAGGAAGGGCGGCACCTTCTCCTCGACGCTCGCGGTGCACAGCACCTGCGTGTGCCCCATCTCCACCAGCACCGAGCCCTCGGCGTGGCGCGTGTAGCGGCGTTGGAAGCGGACAGGGCGAAGCGCATCGGCGCCGCGATCGAAGGAGCGTTTCATGGGGTCGCCTAGCGCGGAACCTTGCGGATCGCGTCCTGGATCTCGTTGATGGCGCGCTCGATGTCCTCGTCGGTAACGTCGTCGAGGGGTTCCTTCGACTCGAGCGACTCGGTGGTGTTGGTCGAGCTGGTGAATTCGGTGTCCATGCTCTGCGTGTCGGCCACGTGCGCGTCGTCCTGGCTCTCCCATGTCATCGCGACCACGGAGAGGTTGTCGGACTCGCCCTTGGCGCGGCGATGCGCCTCGGTGAGGAGACCCGGCAGGAGATCGACGAGCGATTGCTTGCGCAACATGTTGCCGAGGATGTTGCCGGGGATCTGCGCCCAGAAGCCATCGGTCGAGAGGAGGATGGTGTCGCCGATCTCGAGGGGGAACTCGCGCCCGCTCGCGATCTGCGGCGGCACCACGCCACCCAGGCAGCTGAAGATCTTGTTGCGCTCGGGGTGGCGCGCCGCCATCTCGGGGGTGATCTCGCCCGCGTCGATCATCATCTGCACGCGCGAGTGGTCCTGGGTCTGCGCGACGAGCGCGCCCGCGCGCAGCACGTAGAGGCGCGAGTCGCCCGCGTGCGCCCAGTACGCGGATCCGTTCTGCACGATGCAGGAGACCACCGTCGTGCGCGGGCATTCGAGGAGGTTGTGCTCGACCGCGTGGGAGACGATCGAGCGGTGCGCCGACTGGATCGCCGACACCAGGAACTCCGCCGGCTTCCTCAGCTTGTTGCGCGCCTCGTGCTGGAAGCGCCGCGTGATCTCGGTCACCGCGATCTCGGCGGCGACCTCGCCGTCGATGTGGCCGCCCATGCCGTCGGCGATCGTCATGAGCAGCACGTCGCGGCTGTACGAATAGCCGACGCGGTCCTCGTTTCCCTTGCGGTCGCCGGTGCGGCTGTCCTGGAAGATGGTGAATCGCATTAGCGGGAGAAAAGCTTGGAGAGCGGCGTGTTGATGGTGTCGAGGAAGCCGCGCTTTTCCTCGGGGGGCTCCTCCATGAGGCGCTTCTGCAGGTCGAAGGCGGTCTGCGGCCTCTTCATGCGGTCGACCGCGAGGCACGATTCGACGATGTCATAGAGATCCGCGGAGTAGTTCAAGCGCGCGAGGGTGCGCAGCGGGATCATGCGGTCCTTCTCCTCGCGCGAGTCGCCGGCCTGCGGCGGCGTGCCGCCGATGCACGTGTACATCGTCGCGCCCACCGAGTAGATGTCGCTCCAGGGCCCGAGCTCCTCCGGCTTGAAGCGGTAGTGCTCGGGCGCCGCGAAGCCCGCGGTGTACATCGGCTTCAGCTTCATCGCCTC
>JBDTXQ010000313.1:0-3928 GCA_040006115.1 Usitatibacter sp. | reverse complement strand
CCCAGCTTGGCGATGTCGATGTGGGCGTTGTAGCCGACGATGTAGCCCGCCTTCTCTAGGCGCTTCACACGGATCAGGCAAGGGCTGGGTGAAAGGCTCACCGCCTCCGCGAGCTCCACGTTGGTGATGCGCCCGTTGCGCTGAAGGTGGGCGAGGATGTTGATGTCGATCCGGTCGAGCTTGGTGCCCTCGGTCATGCCGTTCCTTCGAAGTCTGGAAAAATGCTGATTGGGACCGGCTTTCGGCGCATTCCTGCGCCCGGGCTCGCGTAACCGGCAGAATAATCTGGCGCGGGTCGATTATCTTCTGGACTCCGGGATCCCGCAAACATCCATGACGACCCAGACCACTACCGCGTTGGAATCGCTGCCCTACGCAGCCGCCCAGCCGGCCGTGGGCCGCGTCGCGGTTTCCCGCTCGCGCATCGCCGTGATCGACGTCCTGCGCGGCCTGGCGATCGTGGTGATGCTCCTCGATCACGTGCGCGAGAATTTCTTCGCCCACATGGTGATCACGGATCCGGTCGACATCAATTCCACGCCGCCGGCGCTGTACTTCACTCGCGTCCTGGCCCATTTCGCCGCGCCCGTGTTCGTCTTCCTGACCGGCCTGGGAGCCTGGTTGTACGCGAATCCCGCGAGCGGAGCTCCGCGCTCCGCGGCGGGCTTCCTCATCAAGCGGGGCCTGCTCCTGGTGGTCCTCGAGGTGACCGTCATCAACCTCGCCTGGTACGGCAAGCTTCCGCCGGACACCATCTTCCTCCAGGTCATCTGGGTGATCGGCTTGAGCATGATCGTACTGGGATTGATGCATCGTTTCCCGCGCTGGATCCTCGCCGTCGTCGCCTTCGCGCTCGTCTTCATGCACAACCTGCTGACACCGATCCACTTCGCGCCGGGCGAGGCGGGCTACTCCGCGTGGACGTTGCTGCACGATCGCGGCTTCCTTGTGGCGGACGGGCTCGTGAAGGTCAAGGTGAGCTACCCGCTGCTGCCGTGGATCGGAGTGATCGTCCTGGGCTACCTCGCGGGCCCGATTTACGGGCGGAAAATCGAGCCCGAGCGGCGCAAGCGCCTTCTCCTCGCGCTCGGCGCCGGCAGCCTCGCGCTGCTCGCGCTGTTGCGCGGCTTCAATATCTATGGGGAGACGCTCCCGTGGGCGCACCAGGAGAGCTTCGTGCGCACCGTGATGTCCTGGATCGACTTCACGAAGTACCCGCCTTCGCTCGACTTCGTCCTGTTCACGCTCGGAGGAGGGTTGCTGCTCCTGGCATGGGCCGAAAGGATCGACAACTGGCTCACACGCATGCTCGCGACCTTCGGCAGCGTGCCGATGTTCTTCTACATCTTCCATCTCTATGTCCTGCTGCTGATCCAGAACGTGTTGCTCGCGACCCTCGGGCCGAACCACGGGGCGCGCTTCGGAGTGGATGAAGTCTGGCAGCTCTGGGCCATCGCCCTCGCGCTGATTCCGGTGTTGTACTTCCCCTGCCGCGCCTTCGCGCGTTTCAAGCGGACCTCCCCGCAGGCCTGGGTCCGCTACTTCTGAATGCCATGGACGGGCGAGCCATCTCGAACACGCAGAAGTTCTACATCGACGGCCGGTGGGTGGATCCCGCCGCGCCGGTCATGATCGACGTGGTGGACCCGGCCACGGAGGAAGTCTTCGCGCGCGTTCCGGGCGGCAACGCCACCGACGTGGACCGAGCGGTGTCCGCCGCGCGGCGCGCCTTCGAAACCTTCTCGCTCACGACTCGCGCCGAGCGCCTCGCGCTTCTCGCGCGGATCGTGGAGTGCTACGAGCGCCGCGCGGACGAGATCGCGGGGACGCTGTCGAGGGAGATCGGCGTCCCGATTTCCTACGCGCGTGCGATGCAGGTGCCGATCGCCGTGCAACACCTGCGCGCCATGATCAAGATCCTCGAGACCTACGAGTTCGAGCACCGCGACGGATCGATGATGGTCGTGAGGGAGCCGATCGGCGTCTGCGCGCTCATCACGCCGTGGAACTGGCCGCTCAACCAGATCGCGTGCAAGGTGGGGCCCGCGATCGCCGCGGGCTGTACCATCGTGCTGAAGCCTAGCGAGGTTTCGCCCTTCAGCGCGCTCCTCTTCGCGCAGGTGATGCACGAGGCGGGCGTGCCCGCCGGCGTCTTCAACCTGGTGAACGGCACCGGAGAGAGCGTGGGCGCCGCGCTCTCTTCTCATCCGCAGGTCGACATGGTCTCGATCACGGGTTCCACGCGCGCGGGCGTGCTGGTGGCGCAGTCCGCCGCCGCGACCGCCAAGCGCGTGACCCAGGAGCTGGGCGGCAAGTCGCCCAACATCCTCCTGCCCGACGCCGAGTTCACCACAGCGGTCGCGCGTGGCGTGGCGGCGTGCTTTCGCAATAGCGGTCAATCGTGCAGCGCGCCCACGCGGATGATCGTGCCGGCGGATCGCCTCGCGGAAATCGAAGCGCTCGCCAAGGCGGCCGCGGACGCGTTCGTGGTCGGCCCTCCCGGTGACGAGGCGACGCAGCTCGGACCGGTCGCCAACGTGAACCAGTTCACGAAGATCCAGTCGATGATCGAGATCGGCATGGCGGAAGGCGCGAAGCTCGTGGCTGGAGGCCCCGGCCGTCCCGCTCATCTCACCCGCGGATTCTTCGTGCGTCCGACCGTATTCTCGAACGTGACGCCGCAGATGACCATCGCGCGCGAGGAGATCTTCGGCCCGGTGCTCGCGATCCAGCCCTATCGCGACGAGGACGAGGCCATCGCCATCGCCAACGACACGGTCTACGGCCTTTCGTCCTGCGTGCAATCGCGCGACACCGCCCACGCGCGATGCGTGGCCGCACGCATCCGTGCGGGGCAGGTGCACATCAACTATCCGGATTGGAGCCCGTTCGCCGCGTTCGGGGGCTACAAGCAGTCGGGCAACGGGCGCGAATACGGCGTCGCAGGCTTCGAGGAGTATCTCGAGACGAAGACGCTACTCGGCTACGCGGGCGCATAGCCGGTCGAATCATTCATCACTGAGGCAATCACCATGAAACGCATGACTAGCATCTTCACCGCCGCCGCCCTCGCTGGCGCCATGATCGCGGCGACCGCGGCGCAGGCCCATGGCTTCTGGTTCGCGCAGCGCTCCAAGCAGTTCGCGATGATCTTCGGCGTCGGCGCCGACGACCTGGACATGGTCAAGCGAATGCCGAAGGTGACGAGCTTCGCCGCGTACGACGCCGACGGGAAGGAAGTCCCGAGCAATCTCACGCCGACCGGACCCATCGTCCTCGTCGATGTCTCGGCCGATCCGGCGATCGTTGCCGCGACCATGGACTACGGCATGTGGAGCAAGACGCCCGACGGCAAGTGGCATGAGAAGGGCAAGGATGAGGTGCCCGGCGCCATCGTGAGCGAGAAGAACTACAAGTACGGCGTGAACCTGCGCCGCCCGCTCGCATCGACGGTCCCGCTGCTGCCGAAGCAGAGGCTCCAGATCGTTCCGGTGAACGCCAAGTTGCCGGTGAAGATGGGGCAGCCGCTCAAGCTGAAGGTGTACTTCGAGGGCAAGCCCGCGGCGGGTGCCCGCGTCATGTCCGATTGGGTCAACGACCCCGACGCCAAGGGCGTCAAGACCGCCAAGGACGGCACCGTCACCCTCAAGGTGCGCAACCAGGGGCTCAATGTGATCGTCGCGATCCTCGAGACGAAGCCCGAGGACCCCGCCAAGACCAACACCGTGGAGCACCTCGCCTCGCTTTCCTTCGTGCTGCCGCACGAGGAGGAGTGATCGTCGGGGCCGCGCTCGACTACGGCAGGGGCGCCGTCAACTGCATGGCAGCCGCCGCTCCGCGATCGAGGCGAGCAAGCCGGCGCCCACCGGCAGTACCTCGTCGTTGAAGTCGTAGCCCGGCGTGTGCAGCGGCGCGCCTTTCGCGGCCG
>JBDTXQ010000312.1:0-3932 GCA_040006115.1 Usitatibacter sp. | reverse complement strand
GGCGAGCACCTGCACCTCGGCCCGCAGCAATACGCGTGGCTCTTCCTGCCGTGCATCCTCGGGATCATGTTCGGCTCGCAGCTCTCGGGGCGGGCCGCCGGGCGCTACCTTCCCGTGCAAACCGTGAAGCGCGCCTACGGATTCATGGGCGCCGCCGCGCTCGGCAACCTCGCATACGCCTTCGCCTTGCCGCCGTCGATCCCGTGGGCGGTGGTGCCGATCGCGATCTTCGGCATCGGCTTCGCGATGGCGATGCCCTCGGTCTCGCTCATCACGCTCGACCTCTTCCCAACGCGGCGCGGGATGGCGGCGTCGCTGCAGGGGTTTGTCTCGGGCATGGTGAACGTCGTGACGGCGGGCGTGATCTCGCCCGCCGTCTCCCGCGACACGCGCTGGCTCGCGATCGCGATGGTGCTGCTCATGGCGGCGGGTCTTTCGAGCTGGCTTCTTTTCCTGCGCGTCTCGCGCCGCAGGAGCGCTCCCCCGACGCAGCCCGCCCTGCCGACCTAGGCGAGCGCCTTGCAGTGCGTCTCGCGTGCGAACGCAAGGGCAACCAGCGCGAGCACGCCCCACGCGAGCGCCATCGAGAAGCCCCAGCGAAACGCGATGTCGTCATAGACGCGCGCGCCGCCCGCCATGGCGCCCGCCCAGTGGCGATCGAGCATGAACCCCACCGCGGGCTGCATCACCATGCCGCCCAGCATCATGCCCATGTTGGCGATGCCGCTCACGGTGCCGCCGAGGTGGCGCGGCACCGACTCCTTGGCGAACGCGAACACGAGGACCACCGTGCCGCCGATGAAGGCGAGCGCGAGAAGGAGCGAGACCAGCGCGGCGCCCTCGATGCCGGGCACGAAGACCGCGATCGACCACAGGACGAGCGTCGCCGCGAGCCCGGCCATCATCGGCGCCTTGCGCAAGCCGATGCGCTGCGAAAGCTCGCCGAACGCGAGCCCGCCCACCGCCCAGAGGATCAGCATCGCGGAAGTGGTCATCGCCGCCTCGCGCGGCGAGAAGCCGTGCCGCGACACGAGGTAGGGCACGCCCCAGAGGCCCGCGAACGCGAGCACGATGCCGGTGGTAGCGCCCGGCACCGCGAGGCTCACGAGGGCGTTGCGGTAGCGCAGCACCTCGCGCAGGTGCGTGGCGACGGAAGCGAGGTCGCCCTCGCGCTCCTCATCGGGAAAGTAGCTCGCGTGCCCGCGCTCCGCGGGGTCGTCGCGCACCACGAACCAGATCGCGACGGCGACCAAGGCCGTCACCGCCGCGCTCGCCATCATCACAGGCCGCCAGCCGAAGGCATCCACTGCTGAACGCAATGGCGCGCCCGCGAGCGTCGCGCCCAACGTCCCCACGAAGAGCGCGAGGCCGCTCGCGAACGCGAACTGCCGCGGCGGCATCCAGTGGCTCGCGAGCTTCAACATCGAAACGAAGGCGACACCCGCCGCCGCGCCGATGGCGAGCCGGCCGCCGCTCGCGACCGAGACGTTCGGCGCGAGCGCGACGACGAGCGTGCCGATCGCGGTGAGCACGGCGCCGGCGGCGAGCACGCGCCGGGGCCCCCATCGGTCGGCGAGCAGACCCGTCGGGATCTGCACCGCGACGTAGCTGTAAAAATAGAACGCGGAGAGGTTGCCGAGGGCAGCCGCGGTGAGCGCGAATTCGCTGGCGAGCTCGTTGGTGATGACCGCGGGAGCGACGCGCTGGTAGAAGGCGATGAGATACAGGCAGGCGGCAAGGCCCCACACCAGCCAAGCGAGCGCCGCGGGAGGCGCGGCGCGCCGCCCTTCGCTCAGTATTGCTCCCACGGCAGGCCGTCGACACGCCAACCATTGCGGGAGTTGCGATGATGGGTCTCGTCGAGCTCACCCTCGAAGCCGTGCACCACGTTCACCACTCTCTTGAACCCGGAGCGCTCGAGCGCCTCGCCCGCCTCGATGGTGCGGTTGCCGCTGCGGCAGATGAGGACGATGGGGCGCTTGTCGAAGTTTGCGCCGGCGATCTTCTTCACCTGCCCGACGAAGTGGGGATTCAGCTCCCATTCGGCGCCGTCGTACCACGGCACCATCATCGCGCCCACGGGGTGGCCCACGAACATGTATTCCATCTCGCTGCGGCAATCGATGAACACCGCGTCGGGGTGCTCCTTGAGGAACCGCTGCGCTTCCTTCGGCTCGAGATTGTCCACGGTGGCCTCTTCTATAAGACGCCAATTATAGAGCGTAGAATTTCCCCATGAACGCACCCGACACCCCCTTCCCCTTCGACGCCGCCATCGCCGCTGCCGCCGACCGCCTCGAGCCCAAGGTCGTCGCCTGGCGCCGCGACTTCCACCAGAACCCCGAGCTCGGCAACCGCGAGGTGAATACCGCGCGCGTCGTGGCTGAGCACCTGCGTGCGCTGGGTTTCGACAGCGTCCAGGAAAAGGTCGCGCATACCGGAGTCGTCGGCGTCCTCAAGGGCGGCAAGCCCGGGCCGGTCGTGGCGCTGCGCGCCGACATGGACGCGCTCCCCGTCGCGGAGGAGGTCGACGTCCCCTTCAAGAGCACCGTGCGCACCGAGTGGAATGGCCAGAAGTGCGGCGTGATGCACGCCTGCGGCCACGATGCGCACACCTCGATCCTGATGGGCGTGGCCGAGATCCTCGCCGAAGTACGCGAGCGCATTCCCGGCACGGTGAAATTCATCTTCCAGCCCGCCGAGGAGACGCCGCCGATCGGGGAGAACGGCGGAGCGAAGATGATGATCGAGCAGGGCTGCATGAAGGGCCCCGACGTCGACGCGATCTTCGGCCTGCACGTGACCTCGGTCTTTCCCACCGGGATGATCGGCTACCGCTCGGGGCCGCTGATGGCGTCCGCCGACGACTTCCGCGTGTTCGTGCGGGGCGTGCAGACCCATGCGGCTATGCCGTGGCGCGGCGTCGATCCGATCGTCGTGACTTCCCAGATCGTGCTGGGCCTCCAGACCATAGTCTCGCGCCAGATGAACATCACGCGCGAGCCTTCGGTGGTGACGGTCGGCGTCTTCCACGGCGGCGTGCGCCACAACATCATCCCCGACGAGGTGAAGCTCGAAGGCACCATCCGCACCTTCGACGAGGAACAGCGCAACGAGATCCACAGGCACGTGACGCGCATCTCGGAGATGATCGCGGCCGCGGGTGGCGCGACGGCGAAAGTGCACATCCATCGCTGGTACGACGTGACGGTCAACCATCCCGGCCTCACCGAGTGGTCGATCCCTTCGCTCGGGCGCATGGCGGGCGAGCAGCACGTGAAGGTGATCGACAAGGTCTGCGGGGCCGAGGACTTCTCGTTCTACCAGAAGGAAGTGCCGGGCTTTTTCTACTTCGTCGGCTGCACGCCGCGCGACCGCGACGCCGAGACCGCCGCGCCCAACCACAGCCCGCGCTTCTACGTGGACGAGGATTGCCTGAAGATCGGCATGAAGACGCTCTCGGCGCTGGCGCTCGACTGGCTCGCCGCGAACACGAAGTAGCGAAGCCGTGGAATCGCCCGCGCTCGGCCTGTACGTCGTCGCGTCCCTCGCGTTGATCGCCACGCCCGGCCAGGACATGATCTACGTGATCACGCGCTCGCTCGCGCAGGGGCGATTCGCGGGGCTTTGCTCGGCGCTCGGCGTTTGCCTGGGGATTCTCGTGCACACCGCGCTCGCCGCCCTCGGCGTGGGCGCGATCCTCCGGGCAAGCGAAGCGCTATTCGTGGCGCTGCAGCTCGGCGGCGCCGCATACCTCGTGTACCTGGGCCTTCGCATGCTGCTCGCGCGCGATCCCACGCGGATCGACACCGCCGCGCGCAGGCCGCTGGCACCTTTCGCGCTGGTGTGGCAGGGCGTGCTTTCGAACGTGACCAACCCGAAGATCGTGCTCTTCTTCCTCGCGTTCCTGCCGCAGTTCGTCGATCCGGCGA
>JBDTXQ010000311.1:0-3934 GCA_040006115.1 Usitatibacter sp. | reverse complement strand
CAGGGCGAGGGCACAGCCGGGATGGCGGAATTGGTAGACGCACGGGACTCAAAATCCCGCGGTGGCAACACCATGGGGGTTCGATTCCCCCTCCCGGCACCACATTGGAAGCAGAGCGCCTAGCTCATCGCCCCGATCTTTTCAAGAAGCTCGACTTCATTCAGCGGCTTGATGAGGTAGTCCTTCGCGCCCTGGCGCAATCCCCAGATGATGTCGGTCTGCTCGTCCTTGGTCGTGCAAATGAAGATGGGAATGTGCTTGGTGCGCTCCTCGTGCGCGATCGCGCGCGTCGCCTGGAATCCGTTGAGTCCCGGCATCACCACGTCCATGAGGATGAGGTCCGGCAGCTCGGTCCTGCAATGCGCGATGGCGGCCTCGCCGCCGCTCACCGTGAGCACCTCGTAGCCGCGCTTTTTCAGCATGCCCTCGATGACCGCGCGCTCGGTCGGGGAATCGTCCACCACCATGATTTTCCTGATCGCCATTCTGCTTGCTCCCGTCTATGCCGCGATTCGCCTGCTTCGTGTGATTGCGCCGACCTTTGCATGCGCTTCGACCGCCTCGAGGAGGGCTTGCTTCGTGAAGGGCTTGGCCAGGTACTCGCTGGACCCTGCCAGGCGACCCCGCGCCCGGTCGAACATGGTGTCTTTCGAAGAGAGCATGACAATGGGTATCGAACGATGCTCATCGTTCTTCCTGATAAGGGCGCAGATCTGGTACCCATCGAGCCTCGGCATCACGACGTCCAGGAAGATCAGGTCGGGTTTTCGCTCGGTGATCTTCGCCAGCGCCTCGAATCCGTTCTCCGCCAGGATCACATGGCACCCGGCCTGGGTGAGGAAGATCTCGGCGCTGTGGCGGATCGTCCTGCTGTCGTCGATGATCATCACGCGCACGCCGGCGAGCCTTGCGGCGGAATGTTCGGGGAGTACGCCCGCCGCGGCGCTCAACGCGCGGTCCCGAGCTGCGGGGTCGGTGCCGTGCCCCGGACGCCGGTGAGCAATCGGGCCAGAATATCCGCCAAGACGAGCTCGTCGATGACCGCAGCCTTTTCACGATGCGGGGCCGCTACAGATAGCGGCTCGAGTGCCGCGCGCTCGTGCGATTCGTCAAGACCGGACAGGAGGGCATTGGCATGGTTGTATAGATCCGGCGCGATGGACAGGAGCGGCGGCCCGAATGCCCTGAAAGCGGCGAGATGCTCCTCCGCGTCGAAGCCCAGCGTCGCGAGCGCGTCCGCCAGGGTTGTCACGAACACGCGCGGCACAATCGGATTCTCGGCGTCATCGAGCGACGCCTTGCCCAGCATCTCGGCGACTCGAGCGCTAATCTGGAGCATTTCGGCGCCCGACTGTTCCTTCAGGCGCGCCGCGGATTGCTCGAGCGCAATGTTGATATCGAGCACCGGCTCGTCCATCAGCGCGAGCGGGGAGGAGAAGGCACGCCTCACCTTTGCCTCCTTGAGCTTCGCATCGAAACGCGACCTGAACATCTGCACCACCTCGAGGGCCAGTGCGCCGCGATTCCGCGTCACGATTGCGATGGCGTTCTCGATGAGTTCGCGCCGCGCGGGATTGGCGGCTTCAAGCGCGCTCTCGCGCATCGCGTCGCACACCATCGGCGTCACCGCCGCGATATCCGCGGCGAAGGCGGTCGCCAGCATGTCGCGCAGCGCCGTGATCGGCGACGGCTCTTCCTTGGCGGCTCTGAGGCGGGCTGCGTGGTCTCCGGTCTGGGTGTGCATTGACGTCTCCGCGATGTGCCGTAGGCATGGCTGATCATCGAAGTCTGGACCAGAAAGGCGGGGTGCCCCGGGGGCAATCCCCTACAAGGCGCCTCTCATTGCCTGAGCCTCATGGGCGGCGTCGATTCGTTGTATTGCGCATCGCCACGACGCCTCCCGATTCTTGCGGCGTCGCATTAAATCTAACGTGAAGGCGTCCCTGTCTTCCGGAAGCGACCATGGAGCCGTACCGATAGACTAGCTCGGGGGCCTCCCTACCATCGCGATTGCCTGCGCCGTCGTGCGCACGCGCGACATACGCGGAAATACGCGCCGCATCAGCTGCTCGTGGTTATCTTGCTCGGGGGAGGTGCACGCGTCCGAGACGATGACGAGGTTGTAGTCGAGATCGCGCGCGGCGAACGCGGTCGACGCGATGTCGACATCGGTCGAGCCGCCGGCGAGGACGATCGTGCCCACCTTGCGCGCGCGCAACGCGAGGTCGAGATAGGTCCCGTGGAAGGCGCTCCACCGATGCTTCGGCACGAGCAGGTCCTCGGGCCGCGGTGCGAGTTCACGCACGATGCGCGTCTCGTCGGTGCCGCCGGTGAGGAGCGGAAGGTCGCTCTCGCCCGGCTTCAACGGCCGCAGGCGATTGTCCGTGTCGCGCGATGTCTGCGCGCTGGTCGCGCGGTCCGCGCGATGGTCCGCATGCGCGTACGCGACCATGGCGCCGGCCTTGCGCGCCGCGCCGAGGAGCAAAGCCACGTTCGCGATGACCGGGGCAAAGCGCGCCTTCGACTGCACGTCGCGATTCACGTGGCCCTCGAGCAGGTCGAAGACCAGGATCGCGGTGCCGGCGGGATCGAGGTGCTCCCCACTCAACGCGCGTTCCCCAGCACGATCTCGCTCCACAGCTTCTTCCACTTGGCGTCCTCGTCGAGCACCCCCGCGGGATCGACGAACCTGAGCGCCAGCTTCTGCGCGGGGTTCGCGACCTTCAGGTTGGCGGGAACGTAGCCGCCCTTCTCGAGGATCCTTTGGCCCTCGGGCGAGAGCACGAAGTCGACGAAGAGCGCCGCGGCGTGCGGGTGCGCGGCGCGGCGCACGATGGCGATGCCGTTGGCGCGGCCGATGGCGGGCTCGATCGCGTACCAGTCGACCGGCGCGCCCTTCTGCTTCATCTTCTCCGCACCGTGGCTATAGGTGGTGAGCGCGAACGGGATCTCGCCCGAGGCCACCAGCCCCGCGAGGAGTGTGTGGCCCTTTCTCACCGAGAAACCGTTCACGCGGCCGATCTCGCGGAAGGTCTTGAGCCCCGCCTCCTCGCCCTCGCCCTTGACCGCGGTGGCGAACCAGTCCTCGTCCTCGGCCTCGATGCCGAGCTTGCCCTTCCAGCGCGGGTTGGCGAGGTCGGAATATTTTCTCGGCAGGTCGTCCTTCTTCACGAGCTGCGTGTTGTACGACTGCACGAACATGGTGATGCGCTCTCCGACCCAGTGGCCGTGGGGGCGAAGGGCCTGCGCGACGAGGTCCTTCAGGTGCGGGCTCTTGAAGGGCTGCAGGATCTTCTCGCGGTAGAGCGACTCCAGCTCGGGGCCATTGGTCTCGATCACGTCGGCGTCGTGGCGCTTGGCGCGCGCTTCGGTGATGGCGCGCTGCAGCACCTTCTCGGAGCCCGCGCGCCAGCCCTTCACCTTCACGCCGTACTTCTTCTCGAAGGCGGCCGAGAGCGCCGCCAGGTCCTCCGAGATGAGCGACGAGTACACCGTGACCTCGCCCTCCTTCTTCGCGCCCTGCGCGAGGAACTGCTCTCGGTCGGGGCGCTCCGTCATCACGATCGCGGCTGACGCATCGGGCACCTGCGCGAAGGCGAGCGAAGGCAGGATCGCGAGCGCCGCAAGAGTGTTCCGCCATGCTGAATGCATTTCCAATCTCCCGGTAGGGTCGAGGGAATCCTACAGCTTTCGGAGGCACCCTTCGGTACACTCCAAGCTCTTCGTCGGCGTCGGGGAGGCGTCGTGAGAAAAGTGCTCTTCATCTTCAGCGTGCTCACCGACAGCGACGTCGAGTGGCTCGCCGAGGCCGGCCAGAGCGTGCACGTCGACCCGGGAACGGTGCTGATCCCGATCGCCTCGCACGTCGACTACCTCTACTTCGTGCTCGAAGGCCGCCTCGCCATCAAGACCAAATCGGGCGATTCCCTCGCGC
>JBDTXQ010000310.1:0-3938 GCA_040006115.1 Usitatibacter sp. | reverse complement strand
GAAGGCGGCAACGCACGCATCTTCATCGCCGTGGACATTGCGCAGCGTCCGGGCATCATGGTCGGGGAGCTGCGGCGGGAGCCCTTGTGGGGGCCCGCGGACGAGCTCCCCGCGGCGACCGGCTTCTGCGTTGTGGAAGAGCGCTCGAAGCGAACGCTGTATTGCTCGGACCCGGTCCCGGCCGAGGTGTTGCAGCCCCTGCGGATTCATGGGCGTTCGGGATTCGCGTCCGCGACCTGGGTGCGCGACGGAGAGACCTTCCGCGCACAAGCATGGAGCCAGTTCATGCGCGCGGGATTCGGCACCGAAGACTGGCTGGTCGTGGCGAGCCAGCCCGAGCAGTACCAGCTCGCGCGCGTGCGCGAGTTCGGCAATCTCTACATCCCGGTGGTGGCCCTTACGCTTCTCCTTGTGTCGTGGCTCGCGGTGCGGCAGGGACGCGACATCACCGAGCCGGTGGCCTTGCTCGCCGCGCGGGCGCGCCGCATCGCCAACAACGAGTTTGGCGCGCGCGCGCCGATCGAGCGCGCGGACGAATTCGGCCAGCTCTCCAGCGCGTTCGACCAGATGTCGGAGCGCCTCGGTCGCCAGTTCGCCTCGCTCAGCGCGCTCTCCGAGATCGACCGGCTGATCCTCGCCACGCAGGACACCGCGCAAGTGGTACACACCGTGCTGCACCGCATGGGCGACGCGATTCCCGCCGACGTCGTGTCGATCACGCTCTTCGACAAGGACGACGACGCCCACGCTCGCACCTTCTTTCGTCCCCCCGAGGCTCGCGACAGCGTCGCCATGGAGCGGCACGCGGCGCCCGAGGAAGAACGCGGCGCCCTCGACGCCGACTCGCGCGGGAAATGGATCGACCTCGGCGCGTCGCACGCGGCGCCCGCGTATCTCGCGTACGCCGCACGCTACGGGATCACGTCGGCCTACGTGCAGCCCATCGTGTGGCGCGGCGCCGTCTGCGGGGCGCTCGCGCTCGGCTATCGGGGCGCGGCCGCCTTGGTGGAGGAGGAACGACAGCAGGTCCGCGAGCTCTCCGACCGCGTCGCCGTGGCGGTGTCCTCGGCGTGGCGCGACGACCAGCTCTACCAGCAGTCCCATTTCGACGCGCTGACGGGCCTTCCGAACCGGCTCCTCTTCAAGGACCGCCTGGAGCGCGAGATCGTGCGCAGCTCCCGCGAGGCCGCCACCTTCGCGCTCCTCTTCATCGACATCGACCACTTCAAGAACGTGAACGACAGCTTCGGCCACGGCGAGGGCGACAAGGTGCTTCGCGAGGCCTCGCGCCGCGTCGTGCGCTGCGTGCGCGAGAGCGACACGGTGTCGCGCCTGGGCGGCGATGAGTTCACCGTCCTGCTCACGCGCCTGCACCACCCCCAGGAGGCGTGGCTCCTCGCCGAGTCCGTGGTGGCGGCGTTGTCCGAGGAGTTCAAACTCGGCGACGAGCGCTGCTTCCTCAGCGCGAGCGTGGGCATCTCGTCCTTCCCTGCCGACGGCGCGAGCGCCGAGGAGCTCCTGAAGAGCGCCGACACCGCGATGCACCGCGCCAAGGACAGCGGCCGCGGACAGGCGGTTTTTTTCGAGGAGAAAATGAACCGCGAGACCGTCGCGCGCGTGACCCTCGACCGCGACCTGCGCGCCGCCATCGAGCGCGGCGAGCTCGTGCTCCACTACCAGCCGCAGGTCGACGTGAAATCGGGGATCGTGCGCGGTGCCGAGGCGCTGATTCGCTGGAACCACCCGAAGCACGGCCTGGTCTCGCCGCTACGCTTCATTCCGCTCGCCGAGGAGACGGGCTTCATCGAGCAGATCGGCCGCTTCACCTTCCAGCGCGCCAGCGCGCAGTTGAAGGAGTGGCGCGAGCGCGGGATTGCGCTGGAGCGCGTCTCGGTGAACGTCTCGCCGCGCCAGTTTCGCAAGCGCGGGCTCGCCGAATTCATCCAGCGCACCGTGGCGGAGGCTGGCCTGCCGGCGTCCTGCATCGAGATCGAGATCACCGAGGGCCTGCTCCTCGATCGCAGCGAGGCCGTGGAAGGCGTGTTGCGGGAGCTCGCCGAGAGGGGGCACCGCATCGCCCTCGACGACTTCGGCACCGGCTTCTCGTCGCTGGCGTACCTGCAGCGCTTTCCGGTGCACACCATCAAGGTCGATCGCGTGTTCGTGAAGGACCTGGAGCTCAACACCGACTCGGAGGCGATCGTCGCGGCCATCGTCGCGATGTCGCACGCGCTGGGCAAGTCGGTAATCGCGGAGGGCGTCGAAACCCAGGGCCAGCTCGCACTGCTGCGCAAGATGAACTGCGGGGAGGTGCAGGGCTTTCTCTTCGCACCGGCGCTTCCGCCCGACGAATTCGTGGCGTTTCTCGCCGCGCAAGCCAAAGTGCTCACGCTCGCTTAGCGCCGTCCGTCCCCCGTGCGGCCCCGTGTGTCGGATGAAATACGGGCTGGTCGCCAATGCAACCCCCACGTCACGTTCAACCCATTGATTATATTGTCTTACCGGGCTATTTGCGCCTTGTAGTTGATTTGCAAGTGTTGGTGTAGGAATCCTTTACAACCCCGTGTAGGAAAAGGAGAATCCCAGTTCAAACAAATATTTGAAACAGCTGTTCGAGGTTTCCGGGGAGAAGGCATGCTCGCCCAAGAAGACGAGCTGCAGAACGAAACTTGCCGCCGCCTGCTCGCGGCTGCTTCCGAGGAGTTCGCCCGACACGGTTTCGCCAGCGCCCGCGTTCGACAGATCGTCGATGCGGCGAAGGTGAACGTCGCCGCGGTGAACTACTACTTCGGCGGCAAGGAGGGCCTGTATCGCGCGACGCTGCGCTACCTCACGGCACGTCCGGCGCGCGCGCCAAAGCCCGCCGCGAGCAGGCGCGGGCGAGGCCCCGAGGAGCGCCTGCAGCGGCGCGTCTACGCGATCCTCGATCGTTTCATCGGCAGCGAGCGCCCATCGCCGATGGGACGCATCCTCGCGCACGAGGCCATGGATCCCACCGGCAACCTCGAATCCCTCATCGGCGACACGATGCGCCCCGAGGTCGAGAGGATCCACGGATTGCTGCGCGAGATTGCGGGTCCCGAGGTTCCCGATCGCGAGCTTGCGCACGCCTCCCTCGGCATCCTCGGGCAGTGCGTGCTGTACCTCTACGCGCGCCCGGCGATCGAGCGCCTGTCGCCGGGCTTCGCCTACGGCCCCGAGTCCTGCCGCTTCATCTCCGCGCAGATCACCGAATTCTCGCTGGGCGGCATCGAGCGCCTGCAGCGCGCGTTGGTCCCGGGAAAATGACCGCTCGTCGCCTCGCGATTTCATTTGTAAATGGCGATCGCGGCGCGAGTGATGCGCGTCATACGGGTGCGAGCCCATTGAAACGTATCCTTCGCGCACGTATGAAATCCAAGCGAATTTCCCTGTTTTCCAGAGTGCTCGCCGCGGTCGTCGTCGTCGTCGCCACGATGCCCGCGCACGCGCAGAAAGCGGTGGCCGAGCCGCTGGTGCGCGTGACGCTCGAGGCGCGCAAGGTGATTCCCGGGGCCAATGGCCGCGAGACGCTCTCCTCGGCCGATGCCGTGCGTCCCGGCGACGTCATCGAATACGCCGCGACCTATCGCAACACCACGCGCGACGTGGTGCGCAACCTCGAGCCCACGCTGCCGATTCCGCAGCACACCGAGCTGGTCGCCGGCAGTGCGCGCCCGGCGGGCGTGCGCGCGAGCCTCGACGCGCGTGAGTTCACCGCGCCGCCGCTCAAGCGCAAGACCGTGATCGATGGGCGCGAAACGATCGAAGCAATTCCGCTGCGCGAATACCGCTTCCTGCGCTGGCAGCCGGTGAGCCTCGCCGCCGAGGCCGCGCTTACGTTCACCGCGCGCGTGAGAGTCATCGAGTGAGGAAGCTCGCGGCCATCGCCGTCGCCTGCGCGTGGGCATTGCTCGCGC
>JBDTXQ010000309.1:0-3947 GCA_040006115.1 Usitatibacter sp. | reverse complement strand
AGTGGCTGGCGGTCCAGGTGCAGGGATCCTCGTAGCTCACGTTCACGAAGAGCGCGCAGGCGAGGAGCACGGCGCCGGCAGCGCCCGCGCCGGCGCGCCAGCGCGCGGGGAGCTCGCGGCGCAACGCAAGGGCGAACGCGGCGAGCGGCACGGCAAGCAGCACCAGGGAGAGCGCAGCGCCCAGAAGCGGCAGCAGGACGTACGACGCGACGAGCGGTCCGAGGATGCAGCCCAGCACGTTGAGGGCGTAGGCGCGCCCCGCGATGCGCGGATCGCCGGCGGCATGGTCGTCGATGAGGCGCGGCGTGAGGTAGCCCAGCGCCGCGCACAACGGGAATATGCTCGCCAGCGCGAGGATCGCGCGCGCGTTGCTGCCGTGGACGAGGCGCGGGTCGTTCAACACGATCGGCAGCAGCGAGGCGATCGCGACGGCGGCGACGAGCGCGCCGATCGCGGGCGCGCGCCCCGACGTTAGGTTGCGCCGATACCACCACGATCCGCTCCATGTTGCCACCAGGTACACCACCAGGAGCGCGGCGAACGCGTAGACCTCGCTTCCCAGGACCGGCGTGAAGGCTCGCGTCCATACGACCTCCATCGCGAGGGACGCGAGGCCCGTCGTGAAAAGGATCGCGCGGGCGTAGGGCACGGAGCGCGCGGGCGGCGCCATGGCCGCGGACGCTTCGGGCGCTTCGGTTGCCCCATCGTCTTGCCGACCTCGCGAACCGAGATGGAAGGCCGCAAGCGCGATGACGGCGTTGAAGAGCCCCGCGACCCACAGCGTGTGACGGAATCCGAGGACCTCGACCAGCACGCCCGCGGCGAGCAGCGCGCCCAGCGACGCGCCCAGGACGTTGGCGAAGTAGAGATGGCTGAAGCTCTTCGCGTCGGCACCGCGATGCTCGCGCACGTACGCCATGACGACCGGGAAGGTCGCGCCCATCGCGAAGCACCACGGGAAGATCGCGAGCGCGATCGCCACGGCGGAAAGCGTGAGGTACGCGAAGGTGTTCGCTTCGCCGAGCCTCGCGAGGAACGATTCGCCCATGCCGAAGAGGTGCGGCACGGCGAAGGCGCCGAGCCCGATGACAAGCTCGATCGCCGCGTAATAGTAGATCGCCGAGTGGCCGGTCGCCCGCGCGAGCTTCTCGATCAGCCGCCCCCCGGCCCACGACCCGGACGCGAGGCCCAGCATGAACACCGAGATCACCACCGAGAGCACCGGCGCCACGATCCCGAAGGAGGCGAACGCGAGACGCACCCACACTACCTGGTAGAGCAGGCCGCAGAAACCGGAAAGGAAGAAAAGCTCGAACAGGAGGCGCTTGCGGCTGGGTTGGATCTCAGTGACTCCTGGGGGCTTCGGTCATGGGCCGGTTCGAGGGATGCAACCGTGAAGCGCCCTACTTCGGCGTCATTCCGAGCTGCGCCATGAGGAACGCATACGTGTCGGCATCCTCTTCGACACGCGTGCTCAATGGCGTTCCGATTCCGTGGCCCGTGTCCATGCTGATGCGCAACAGCACCGGGCGTCGGGATGAGGATGATGCCTGCAACAGCGCCGCCATCTTGCGGGAATTGTAGGGGTCCACGCGGCCGTCGTTCTCGCCGGTCGTGAGGAGCACCGCAGGGTACGCAGCCCCGCCCTTCACGCGGTGGTAGGGCGAGTACGCGTAGAGCGCGTTGAATTGCGCGCGGTCCTTCACGGTCCCGAATTCCGTCACGTTGAATGCGCCGTTGGGCGTGAGTTCCACTCGCAACATGTCGTAGATACCCACCGCGCTCACGACGGCGCGGAAAAGATCGGGGCGCTGCGTGAGGATGGCGCCCATGAGCAATCCGCCATTGCTCCCGCCGAGCGCCGCGAGGCGCGCGGGCGTCGTGTAGCCGCGGGCGATCAGGTGTTGCGCGGCGCCGATCATGTCATCGAACACGTTCTGCTTGCGCGTGAGGTTGCCCGCGAGGTGCCATTCCTCGCCGAACTCGCCGCCGCCACGCAGGTTGGCGACCGCGAAGATTCCGCCGGCATCCAGCCACACCCGCGTGCGCTCGGAAAAGCGCGGCTCCTCGTTGACTCCATAGCCGCCGTAGCCATAGAGGATCACGGGGTTGGAACCGTCGCGCTTCGTGCCCTTGCGCATGATGATGTTCACCGGAACGCGCGTCCCGTCCTTCGAAGTCGCCATCTCGCGCACGACCTGCGTGTCCGCGTAGCTCACCTTCGATTTCTGCGCGAGCGCCGTGCGCACGAGCTTCCCGCCCTTGGGCGAGTAGCGGTACCAGGCGAGCGAGGAGACATAGCTCGCGCTCACCACGAGGATCTCGTCGCCCTGCAAGCGCTCGCCGATACCGTTCTGGGAAATGGGCTCCGACGGCAGCACTCCAAGGGACTTGCCCGCGAGGTCGAACATGCGGATCTCGGAAGGGCCCCCCACCATGTACGAGACGTACAGCCGCGTGGCCATCGGCGCGATTTTCTCGACCACCCCGTCGCCTTCGGGCACGACCACCGCGGCATTCGCGAGCACCGGCTTGTCCAGCGGTATCGCCAGGATCTTGCCGCGCGCGGAGCCTTGCAGCGAAAGCGCGTAGAGGCGGCCATCGAAGCCCAACTCGACACTGCGGATCTTGTCGGCGAAATCGGCGACCTTCGTCCAGGGACCATCGCCGTCGCGCAGGTAGAAAGCCGCGTCCCCGCCGTCGCCATTCTTGACGTCGGCGAGCAGATAGCGGCCATCCCGCGTCGTGGAGAGTGCCACCTCGGCGATGCGCGGGAACTCCTTGCCGATCACATAGGCATCCGCGGCGGGCGCGGTTCCCAGCTTATGGAACCAGACCTGCTGGTAGAAGTTGGCGTCTTCCTTCGGCCGCTCTTCGCCCTGCGGATAGCGCGTGTAGTAGAAGCCCGTCCCCTTCGCGTCCCAGGCGATGCTGCCTCCTCCCGTCGGGTACTGCACGCGCGGCACGATATCGGGCAGTTCCTTCCCCGTGCGCGTATCGATCACGTGCGCCGAGCCGTCCTCGCTGCCGCCTTCCGACAGTGCTACCGCGACATAGCGGCCATCGAGGGAGGGCGCGAAGAAATCAATGGCGATCGTGCCCTTCGCATTGAGCGTGTTCGGATCCAACAGGACGCGTTCATGCGCGACGTCGCCCGCGGACTTCATCACCACGAGCATCGGCTGGTTCTTCGGCGGCTGGCGCTTCATCGCGAAAAGAGCGCCACGCTGCGCGAAATCGAAATAGCGGACGGGAGATTCCCGATACAACTGGGCGAAGCGCGACTTCAGCTTCGGCCGCGAAGACAATGCATCGAGGTAGGCGCGCGTCACCTCGAGTTGCTTGAGGCTCCACGCCTTCACCGCGGGATCGCGACCGTCCTCCAGCCAGCGATAGTCATCGGACACCGCGATGCCATGATAGGTGTCGGTAACCGGCTTCTTCGCGATCTCGGGATACTGGAGGGCCTGGGCGCCGGCACCGGCCGTGCCGAGGGTCAGGAGGAGGAATGCAACGGCACGGCTGCAGGTCGGGATTCGCATGGAATTAGCACCAGGCGTCGGATGCAAGGCGCCATATTACCAAGGGACTCTTCACGGTTCCGGCGAGAACATCCCGCCGAGCCAGGAGGATGGCGGCGAGCGCAAGACCCAACCACCGCGGATTCTGCCGCTACTCAACTCTCTCATAAGTCGTGACGAAGACATTCTCCAGCCCACCCGCCGCACTTTTCATGGGATCGGTCGTCATCGTCAGGGTGCTGCCGGTTACCTTGAACTCATATGTCAATTTCGCTCCGGTCGACTGGGTCGACGAGGCATCGGACTGGAAGACGACTTTGTTGCCTTCGACCTTGTAGGTTCCGCCGGCAGCCGTCATGGTCTTGAACAGTTCGATGCGGTCGGCATCGGTGACACTTCCCGCCGGCGCCTTGCGGTTGGCGGCGA
>JBDTXQ010000308.1:0-3950 GCA_040006115.1 Usitatibacter sp. | reverse complement strand
CCACCACCGGCATGCCCGCGGCGCGCGCGGCCTGCACGTCGCGCTCGTCGTCGCCCACGTAGAGCGTGTGCGCGGGCGTGGCGCCCATCGCGGCCGCGGCGAAGAGGAGGGGATCGGGAAAGGGCTTGGCGCGCGCGCACGTGTCGCCGCCCACCACGACCGCCGCGCCGGCGCCGAGGCCGAGGGCATCGATGAGCGGCTTGGCGAAGCGCTCGAACTTGTTGGTCACGACGCCCCAGCCGATCGACTCGCGTTCGAGGCGCGCGAGGAGCTCCTCCATGCCGGCGAAAAGGCACGTGTCGATGCAGAGATTGCCCGCGTAGCGGTCGAGGAACTCGGCGCGCATCGCCGGAAACTCCGGGTGGTCCGTGCCCATTCCAAACGCCGACTGGATCATCCCGCGCGCGCCCTGCGAGACGTGCGGGCGCACGAGTTCCGCCGCGACGGGTGCGAGCCCGCGCTCGGTCCTCATGAGATTCACGGTGCGCGCCATGTCGGGCGCCGTGTCGGCGAGCGTGCCGTCGAGGTCGAAGAGGACCGCCTCAATCACGCACGGTGCCCATCAGGTAATTCACGTCCACGTCGCGTCCCAGGGCATAGGTCTTGGTGAAGGGATTGTAGGTCATGCCGGTGAGGTCGGTGACGGCAAGACCCGCCTCGCGGCACGCGCGCGAAAGCTCCGACGGGCGGATGAAGCGCGCGTACTCGTGGGTGCCGCGCGGCAGCAGGTTGAGGACGTACTCGGCGCCCACGATGGCAAGGAGGAACGACTTCGCGTTGCGGTTCAGCGTCGAGAAGAACACCATGCCGCCGCGCCGCGCGAGGCGCGCGCAGGCGCGCACGGTGCTCGGCGGGTCGGGCACGTGCTCGAGCATCTCCATGCAGGTGACGATGTCGTAGGCGCCGGGCTTCTCCTCGGCAAGCGCCTCGGCCGAGACGAGCCGATAGTCCACGGTGCTGCCCGACTCCATGCGATGCAGCATCGCGACCTTCAGCGGCTTGTCGGCGAGGTCGATGCCGGTGACCTCCGCGCCCTTCGCCGCCATGGCCTCGGCGAGGATGCCGCCGCCGCAGCCCACGTCGACGATGCGTTTGCCCGCGAGCCCGCCGGCGAGTCGCTCGATGTGGGACAGCCGCAGCGGGTTGATCTCGTGCAGCGGGCGGAACTCGCTCGTCGGATCCCACCAGCGGTGCGCGAGCGCGCTGAATTTGGCGAGCTCGGCGGGATCGACGTTCGCCTGCGTTTGCGCGTTCATGAGAGCCGTTTCGCCCACCAGAGGGCCTTGTCGTGGATGTCGCGCTCGTCGAGGCCGACGAGCGCCCGGTCGGCCACTCGTGCGCGGCCCTCGACCCACACGTGGGTCACGTGCTCGCGGCCCGCCGCGTAGACGAGATGCGAGACCGGATCGAAACAAGGGAGGGTTTCCAGCGACGAAAGTTCCACTGCCGCCAGGTCCGCGAGCTTGCCCGGCTCGATGGAGCCGATGCTTGCCTCGAGGCCGATGGCGCGCGCGCCCTGCAATGTCGCCATTTCGAGCGCCTCGGCCGCGCTCACCACGCTCGCGTCCCCGCTCGCCGCCTTGGCGAGGAGCGCCGCGCCGCGCATCTCCGTCATCACGTCGAGGCGGTTGTTGCTCGCGGCGCCGTCGGTGCCGACGCCCACGCGGATGCCGCGCGCGCGCATCTGCGCCACCGGTGCGATGCCGCTCGCGAGCTTCATGTTCGACGAGGGGCAGTGGGCGACGCTGACGCCCTCGCGCGCCATGATGTCGAGCTCGGCGGGCTCCAGGTGCACCGCGTGGACCGCGATGAGGCGCGGTCCCACCACGCCGAGGCGGCGCAGGCGTTCGAAGGGCCGCATGCCGTGCTGGGCCATGCCCTGCTCGATCTCCTCGCGCGTCTCGTGGACGTGGCAATGGATCGGCAGGTCGAGCTCCTCGGCGAGCATCGCGATCTTCTTCAGCATTTCGTCGCCCACCGTGTAGGGCGAATGGGGCGCGAGGCAGAAGGTGAGGAGCGGCTCGCCCTGGTATGCGTCGCGCGTCGCGAGCCCCTTCTGCAGGTAGCCGGCCGCGTCGGGCGCGTAGGCGCTCGGAAACTCGATGGCGATCGCGCCAAGCGAGGCGCGCATGCCCGCGCGCAGCGCCGCGCGCGCCGTCGCCTCGGGGAAGAAATACATGTCGTTCACGCAGGTCACGCCCGCGCGCAGCATCTCGGCCATCGCGAGGAGGCTGCCGTCGTGGACGAATTCGTCGCTCACGTGCTTCGCCTCGACCGGCCAGATGTGCTGCTGCAGCCAGGTCATGAGCGGTACGTCGTCGGCGATGCCGCGCATGAGCGTCATTGCCGCGTGGCAGTGCAGGTTCACGAGGCCCGGGATCAACGCGTGGCGGCCGAGCCGCACCACCTCGCGCGCCTGGTAGCGTGCGAGCGCCTGGACCGTGGGCAGGATGTCCACGATGCGCCCGCCATCGATTGCCACCGCGTGGTCGGCAAGCACGCCCCGCGGCTCGACCGGAACCACGTGCGCCGCGCAGATCAGGGTTTCGATGGGTTGCATGCTCCCCCGCAAGGTACCAACAAAAAACCCCGCCGGAGCGGGGTTTTCTGCCGGGACTGTGCAGCTTTACCTGCGGACGCCCTTGAACTCGATGTCCACTCGGCGGTTCTTCTGGCGGCCTTCGGCGGTCTTGTTGGTGGCGACCGGTTGCGACTCGCCCTTGCCGATGGTGGTGATCTTCGAGGCGGGGATGCCCTTGCTCACCAGGTAGGCCTTGACGGCCGCGGCGCGGCGCTCGGACAGTCTCTGGTTGTACGCGTCCGAACCGATGGAATCGGTGTGGCCGGTTGCGATCACCATCTCGAGGTCGACCCCGCCCATCTTGGCCATTGCGTCGTCGATGCTCTTGCGGCCATCCGGACGCAGCACCGACTTGTCGAAGTCGAAGAGCGCGTCCGCCTGGATGACGATGGCCTGGCGCACGGAAGCGGGAGCCGGTCGCGCTGCCGGCGCGGCGGGCGCGGGCGCGGCGGGTGGCATGGGCCTCGCGGGCGCGGCGGGGGCCGGCGGCATGGCCTTCACGCCCGCGCACTCGGGTAGCACCTGGCCGGAGGTTACGACGCAGGCGCCGGAACCGTCCTTGACTGCATTGCCCGAGGAATCCTGCAGGTTCGGGGTGACGTTGGCATAAACGGAGCCGGCGGCCAGCGCCATTGCGCAACCGAGCGTGCCAAGCGAGGAAATCTTCATATTCGGAACTCCCAAGAGGATTAGATGATTGTTTGGATCTTTACTTTTTTCTCTAGAGGCGCAAGCCCGAAAACCTGAGGCGCAAGCCGAAAACTGCTCGCAACATCATACACAAACGGGCTTCGGTCCCACAAGCAAAAGTGGGGCTTTGCGCAACACAACTCGCCCCGGCGGTTGTATTTTCGCAACAATCCTATGACCCCGCCTAGCGTTGGAAAGTGCCCGGGGCCTGTGCTAGAATTCTACTTTGGCACCCCGCCAAAATAATATATAAAACAAGCGCTTACGCAGCCAACCTCACGGTTCGCGGCCCTGGAAACCATGGAACAGTTCGCCAAAGAAACCATCCCCATCAGCCTCGAGCGGGAAATGCGCCGCTCCTACCTCGACTACGCGATGAGCGTCATCGTCGGTCGAGCGCTCCCCGATGTCCGCGACGGGCTCAAGCCGGTGCACCGGCGCGCGCTCTTCGCGATGCACGAGGTCTCCAACGACTGGAACAAGGCCTACAAGAAGTCCGCGCGCATCGTGGGCGACGTGATGGGCAAGTATCATCCCCACGGCGACACCGCCATCTACGACACGATCGTGCGCATGGCACAGGACTTCAGCCTGCGCTACCCGCTCGTCGACGGACAGGGAAACTTCGGCTCGGTGGACGGCGACAACGCCGCGGCCATGCGCTACACCGAGATCCGCA